>NZ_JBXEJO010000063.1:0-57044 GCF_056837965.1 Bradyrhizobium ferriligni | reverse complement strand
CCGCGAGTCACGCTGTGGAGAGAGCCCCCACCCGCCGCGCTCCGGACGACGCTTCGCGTCGCGCGTTGCGCGTCGGCCTCCCCCGCAAGCGGGAGAGGCGGACGGAGTTCGCGGATGGCGACCGCCCCCTCACACATTCGATCCATGGATCGCGTCGATCACCGCATCGGTCACTTCCTTGGTTGTCGCCTTGCCGCCGACGTCGGGCGTCAGCACGCCGGCGGCGCACACCTTCTCCACCGCCGCCATCAGGCGGGCCGCGGCGTCCTTCTCGCCGAGATGCTCCAGCATCTGCGCACCGGTCCAGAAGGTCGCGACCGGGTTGGCGATGCCCTTGCCGGTGATGTCGAAGGCCGAGCCGTGGATCGGCTCGAACATCGAGGGGTAGCGGCGCTGCGGGTCGATGTTGCCGGTCGGCGCGACGCCGAGGCTGCCGGCCAGCGCGCCGGCAAGGTCGGAGAGAATATCGGCGTGCAGATTGGTCGCGACGATGGTGTCGAGGCTCTTCGGATTGAGCGTCATCCGCACCGTCATGGCGTCGACCAGCATCTTGTCCCAGGTGACGTCGGGGAAGTCCTTCGCCACCTCGGCGGCGATCTCGTCCCACATCACCATGCCGTGGCGCTGCGCGTTCGACTTGGTCACCACGGTGAGGAATTTGCGCGGCCGCGACTGCGCCAGCTGGAACGCATAGCGCATGATCCGCGTGACGCCGACGCGGGTGAAGACGGCGACTTCGGTGCCGACCTCTTCCGGCAGGCCCTTGTGTGCGCGGCCGCCCATGCCGGCATATTCGCCTTCGGAATTCTCGCGCACGATCACCCAGTCGAGATCGCCGACGCCGACATTGCGCAGCGGCGAGGCGACGCCGGGCAGGATCTTTGTCGGCCGCACATTGGCGTATTGGTCAAAGCCCTGGCAGATCGGCAGGCGAAGGCCCCACAGCGTGATGTGGTCCGGCACATCAGGCGCGCCGACCGCACCGAAATAGATCGCGTCGAAGTTCTTCAGCTCCGCGAGCCCGTCGGCCGGCATCATCACGCCGTGCTTCTTGTAATAGGCCGAGCCCCAGTCGAAGGTTTTGACGTTGAAGCTGATGTCGCCGCTGCGTTTTGCGAGAGCCTCCAGCACGCGGACGCCCGCGGAGATCACTTCGGGGCCGATGCCGTCGGCGGGGATGGCGGCGATGGAATGGGTACGCATGGGTTGTCTCCGGATCAGTTAGTGAGTTCGCACGGGATTGGGTTGCGGTTCGGATTGTGCCGGTGCGCTCTGCGCGCGCGACAGCAGCAGCGTGAGCACGGCCGAGAGCACCAGGAGGCCGGCGACGAAATAGAGGCCGCCTTCGAAACTGCCGGTGCGTTCCTTGATCCAGCCGATCATCGCCGGCCCGACGAAGCCGCCGAGATTGCCTATCGAGTTGATGGTGGCAATCCCGGCCGCCGCGGCCGAGCCCGACAGGAACGTGGTCGGCATGCTCCATAGCGGCGGCTTCGATGAGGAGATGCCGATATTGACCAGCGTCAGCGCCGCGATCACGGCGGCAAGGCCGGTCCACAGCCCGGCAAGCGCAAGTCCCGCCGCGGCCATCAGGCAGGCCAGCACCACGTGCCAGGTGCGCTCGCCGGTGCGGTCGGAATGCCGCGCCCACAACACCATCGCGATCACGGCAACCGTCGCCGGTACCGCATTGAGGAAGCCGACCTGGATCGACGACAGGCCGAACGCCTTGATGATCTGCGGCGCCCACACCCCAAGTGTGTAGAGCCCCGCCGAGGTGCCGAAATAGACCAGCGCCAGCGCCAGCACGCGCGGGTCGGCGAGGCCGCGCCAGATGCTGTGGCTCGCGGTTGAGGCCTTGCCGTCGGTCTCGGCCTTCATGGTCTTGACCAGCCAGGCGCGCTCGTCGTCGGCAAGCCATCTGGCCTGCTCCGGACGGTCGGTCAGGAAGCCCAGCACGACGAAGCCGAGCAGCACGGCGGGCACCGCCTCCAGCACGAACAGCCATTGCCAGCCCTTGAAGCCGAGCATTCCGTCCATCTCCAGCAGCGCACCTGAGAGCGGCGAGCCGAGCACGGTCGAGAGCGGCGCCGCCGCCATGAACAGCGCGGTGACGGCGGCGCGCTGCCGCGCCGGGAACCAATAGGAGAGATAGAGGATGATGCCGGGGAAGAAGCCGGCCTCCGCAGCGCCGAGCAGGAAGCGCAGCACGTAGAAGCTGGTCGCGCCCTGCACCAGCGCCATCGCCGCGGAGACCAGGCCCCAGGTGATCATCACCCGCGCGATCCAGATCCGCGCGCCGATCTTGTGCAGGATGATGTTGGAGGGCACCTCGAACAGGAAGTAGCCCCAGAAGAAGATACCGGCCCCGAAGCCATAGACGGTCGGCGACAGGCCGATGTCCTTGTTCATGGTCAGCGAGGCGAAGCCGATATTGACGCGGTCGATGAAGGCCACGAAGTACAGCAGCATGATGAACGGCACGATGCGCAGTGAGATCTTGCGCAATACGCGCGTGCCAAGCTCGCTTTCCATGGGCTTCTTCCCCGGGTTCGTCTTGTTTGTTGGGACGGCGCCTGTAGCGCGCCATCGGAAAGCCTAGAAGCTCGCGCCCTTTCGCTTCAACCCGCGCCGGTTTATACAAAAAAATGATATAATCCCCGCAGTCGGCAACGGCGGCTCGGAACGCACAGGAATCAGCTTGGAACTGCACCAGCTTCGCTGCTTCGTCGCGGCTGCCGAGGAGCTGCATTTCGGCCGCGCCGCGCAGCGCCTGCAGATGATGCCGTCGGCGCTGGGCCGCCACATCAAGCTCTTGGAAGAGGATCTCGGGGTGCGGCTGTTCGCGCGCACCACGCGCGCGGTGTCGTTGACCGAGGACGGCTCTTTGCTGCTGCGCGAGGGCCGCGCGCTGCTCGGCCGCGCCGAAGCGATCGAGAACGGCTTTCGTCGCCGCCTGCGCAAGCCACAGGCGCGGCGGTTCCGGATCGGCGCGATCGACAGCGCCGCGGCCGGCCTCTTGCCGCCGTTGCTGCGCGACCTCCGTGCCGCGCATCCGGACGTCGCGGTGCAACTGCTCGAGGAGAAGACCATCCGCCTGCTGCCGAAGCTCTTGTCGGGCGCGCTCGACCTTGCGTTCGTGCGCCCGCCGGAGCGGCCCGACCGGCGCATCGAGTTTGTCCCGCTGTTGCAGGAGACCGCCGTGGTGGCGCTGTCGCACAAGCACGCACTGGCGCGGCGCAAGCAGATCGTGCTGCCCGACATCGCGGATCAGCCCTTGATCGTGCCGGAGCGCCGCTCGCGGCCGCACAGCCACGATCTGACGACAAAACTGTTCGACGAGGCCGGGCTGACGCCGCGCATCCAGGAGATCGCCGACGAGAAGCAGACCATCGTCAACATGGTCGCAGCAAGGCTCGGCGTTGCCATCGTGCCGCGCTGGACCGCGCGGATGGCGATCCCCGGCGTCCGCTTTGTGCCGCTCCGCCTGAAGCGCGGCAGCAGCGCCGGCCGCCTGCCGCTCGCCGCCGCCTGGCTGAAAGGCTCCCGCGATCCGGTCCGCGACCAGGTGATCGCGGTGCTCGAGGCAAGGTTGAAAAGTTACGCGCGCGAGGCGTGAGGCTGCCTCGTTGCGTGATGCCTCGACGGCCGACGAATGATTTTGGCCGGTTGACCTAGGTCAACGCGGCCAGCGACGGCGGGGATGAGCCTGTCCGGCATGGCGAAGCGTCAGGACTGGGTCATGATCGCAGGGTGCGTTGCTACCGCTTTGGCGGTGGTGGCGCTCGTCGCCCTCTTCTCTGCCTGAGCCATGTCGCCCCCGTAGTATTACGGGAGCGCCCAGCTAAGTGCTGGAGATAACTCGATAATTCCAGAAGCCCGAACACCGCTGGCACAAACTGCACTGGCTTGCCGAGTTCCTCCCGGCATAGCCTCCCCTTCCAACGTAGGGCGGCGTTATGGGCAACCTACTTTACAGCGTGTTTGTCGTGCTGATGGGGCTAAGCCCGGTCATCCTCATGGCGATTGCCATGTTCATGTATTGAGGGCCGGGGCTGTGTCTTTCGGCGTGCCGACCACTAATCCATTCCGCTGGCGTGCTTAGTGAACAAATCCGAGATGCCTTAACCTGGTGAAAGGTTGGTGTCAGCGCGGGCGTGTACGCTCCCGCCCATGAATCGGGACCTGCTGTATTTCCGTCTCTCGCTCGTCTGGATGGCGATCACCGCTGCCGTGCTAGTCTATGTGCTGGTCGCATAGGGGCTGTCTCTCCGTCGCCGAAGGCCGTCCGCCGGTATTTTCCTCACCCGCCGATCGGTGGTTACGACACTGAATCTGAGACGCGCGGGTGTGCCTCACAATCTGCACCACGGATTCGCCGTTGTCTCGGCCTTCGCCAGGACGACGCCGGAGAGAACTGCGCACGGGTCTGCCTTCGCTCCGGCGCAGGTAGCCAACGGTTCCCGTCGAGGCAGGTTTCCGGCAAAGCCGTCGACCGGGGTCACTCGGCCGCCGCAGCTCAAATCCACGGTTTTGCGGATCGGCCATGAGTTCCTCGTTTGTAGACTCGCGTTATGTTATAATATAACAGTCGTTCCATGGCGCATATGCACACCCACGACCACCACCATCACGGCCACGCCCCCCACGGGCACAGCCACGGCCCGCACGCGCATCCGGCGCAGGCCGCGCACTGGTCGATCCTGCGCATGCCCGTGCCGGCCCGGCTGCTCGCGGCGCTGGCGGTCAGCGCCGGCCTGTGGGCGGTCGTCTGGCTGGCGATGAGGTGAGACCCGTGGCTGCTCTTGTTACCTTCCGCGACGTCACGCTCGGCTACGACCGCCACCCGGCGGTGCATCATCTCAATGGTGCCGTCGAGGCGGGTGCGCTGCTCGCCGTGATCGGCCCGAACGGCGCCGGCAAGTCGACCCTGCTGCGCGGCATCGCCGGCGTGCTCAAGCCGCTGTCCGGCGTGATCGATCTCGACGGGCTGGATCATCGCGACATCGCCTATCTGCCGCAGTCTGCCGACATCGACCGCAGCTTCCCGATCTCGGTGTTCGACTTTGTCGGCACCGGGCTGTGGCGCTCGACCGGATTCTTCGTCGGCATCGGCAAGGCCGCGCGCGAGAAAATTTTGGCGGCACTCGCCGCGGTCGGCCTCAACGGGTTCGAGAACCGCCCGATCGGCACGCTGTCCGGCGGCCAGACCCAGCGCATGCTGTTCGCGCGCGTGCTGTTGCAGGACGCCCGTCTGATCGTGCTCGACGAGCCGTTCAACGCCATCGATGCCAAGACATCAGCCGATTTGCTGGCGCTGGTGAAGCGCTGGAACGGCGAGGGGCGCACGGTGCTGGCGGCGTTGCACGACCTCGACATGGTGCGCAACAATTTCCCGGAGACGCTGCTGCTGGCGCGCGGCCCGGTGGAATGGGGACCGACCGCCGAGGCGCTGACGGCGGACAATCTGATGGTCGCGATGCGGATGTGCGAGGCGTTCGACGACAGCGCCGCGGCCTGCGCCGCCGATCCACGCTCGCGGGCTGCCTGACGCCGATGCTATCCGACGCGCTGGTCACGCCCTTCACCGAATTCGAGTTCATGCGCCGCGCGCTGGCGGCGGTGATCGCATTGTCGCTCGGCGGTGCGCCGATCGGCGTGTTCCTGATGCTGCGGCGGATGAGCCTGGTCGGCGACGCCATGGCGCATGCGATCCTGCCGGGGGCTGCGATCGGCTTCCTGCTGTCCGGGCTCAATCTGTTCGCGATGACGACCGGCGGCCTGATCGCCGGCTTTGCGGTGGCGCTGCTCGCGGGCCTTGTCGCCCGTACCACCGAATTGAAGGAGGACGCCTCACTGGCGACCTTCTATCTGGTCTCGCTTGCGCTCGGCGTCACGATTGTTTCGATCAAGGGCACCAATATCGACCTGCTGCATGTCCTGTTCGGCAACATCCTGGCGATGGACGATCAGACGCTGCTGGTGATCGCGTTCAACGCCACCCTTACGCTCTTGGTGCTCGCGGTGATCTATCGCCCGCTGGTGATCGAATGCGTCGATCCGGTCTTTTTGCGCACCGTGAGCCGGGCCGGCGCGCCGGCGCATCTCGCCTTCCTCGCACTCGTCGTGGTTAACCTCGTCAACGGCTTCCACGCGCTGGGCACGCTGCTCGGCGTCGGGCTGATGATCCTGCCCGCGGGCATCGCGCGGTTCTGGTCGCGCGACATCACCACCATGATCTGCATCGCGGTCGCGAGCGCGATTGTGTCTGGTTATGCCGGGCTGGTGCTGTCGTACCAGACCCGGATTCCTTCCGGCCCCGCGATCATCCTGGTCGCGGCGGGGCTCTATATTGTGTCGCTGCTTTTCGGCAATGTCAGCGGCCTGGTGCGGCAGCTGTTTCCCGGCCGCCATCTCGAGGCGTGAGTACGATGCGGCGATTGTTCGGTTTGATTGGTCTGGCGCTGCTGCTGGCGAGCGGACCGGCGCGCGCCGCGGAGCGCATCAACGTCGTCGCAAGCTTCTCGATCCTCGCCGACATGGTGCGCAATGTCGGCGGTAATAATGTCGACGTGACCGCGCTGGTCGGGCCCGACGGCGACGCGCATGTCTACGCGCCGACGCCGGCGGATGCCAGGAAGGTCGCCGACGCCAAGCTCGTGGTCATCAACGGCCTCGGCTTCGAGGGCTGGATGCCGCGGCTGCTGCAGGCCTCGGGCAGCAAGGCGTTGGTCGCGGTGGCGACCAAGGGGATCATGCCACGGAAAATGGGCGGCCATGACGACCCGCATGCCTGGCAATCCGTGGCCAATGCGAAGATCTATGTCGTCAATATTCGCGACGGGCTGATCGCCGTGGCCCCCGACCAGGCGACGATCTTCAAGGCCAATGCCGACGCCTATCTGGCCAAGCTCGAGGCGCTCGACCGCGAGGTACACGAAGCGGTGGCGAAAGTGCCGGAGGCGCGGCGCAAGGTGATCTCGACCCACGGCGCCTTCGGCTATTTCGCCGATGCCTACGGGGTCACGTTCTTCTCGCCGCTCAGCGTGTCCACCGATTCCGAGCCCAGCGCGCGCGATATCGCCGCGATCATCGCCCAGATCAAGCTTGCGAAAATTCCGGCAGTTTTTCTCGAAAATATCAGCGATCCCCGCCTGATCGAGCGGATCGCGGCCGAGACCGGCGCCCGGGTCGGCGGCACCCTGTATTCGGACGGTTTGACGGCCGAAAAGGGCGATGCACCCACTTACATTGATATGGTCAGGCACAATATAAAGGCCCTGACCAGCGCGCTCGCCGAGTAGGGCAGGGGCCTCCTTGCCGGGTTGAGTGCCGTGATTCAAGTTCCTTCGGAGTTGTTATGGCTGAAGCTTCGCAAAAAATTCCTGTGACCGTGCTGACGGGCTATCTCGGCGCCGGCAAGACCACGCTGTTGAACCGCATCCTGTCGGAAAACCACGGCAAGAAATACGCCGTCATCGTCAACGAATTCGGCGAGATCGGCATCGACAACGACCTCATCATCGGCGCCGATGAGGAAGTGTTCGAGATGAACAATGGCTGCGTGTGCTGCACCGTGCGCGGCGACCTCGTCCGCATCATGGACGGCCTGATGAAGCGCAAGGGCAAGTTCGACGCCATCATCGTCGAGACCACCGGCCTTGCCGATCCGGCGCCGGTCGCACAGACCTTCTTCGTCGACGAGGACGTGCAGAAGAACGCCCGGCTCGACGCGGTCGTGACCGTCGCCGACGCCAAATGGCTGAGCGACCGGCTCAAGGACGCGCCGGAGGCCAAGAACCAGATCGCGTTCGCCGACGTCATCGTGCTGAACAAGACCGACCTGGTCTCCAAGCCCGAGCTCGCCGAGGTCGAAGCCCGCATCCGCGGCATCAATCCCTATGCCAAGCTGCACCGCACCGAGCGTTGCCAGGTCGGGCTGACCGACGTGCTGGAGCGCGGCGCGTTCGATCTCGACCGCATCCTGGAGATCGAGCCGGATTTCCTCGAGGCCGGCGACGATCACGACCATGATCACGATCATCATGACCATGATCATCACCACCACCATAATCACGACCATGGCCATGGCGGGTTGAAGCACTATCACGACGAGGACATGCAATCGCTGTCGCTGCGCTCGGAGAAGCCGCTCGACCCGACCAAGTTCATGCCATGGCTGCAGCAGCTCGTCGCCACCGAGGGCCAGAAGATCCTGCGCTCGAAGGGCATTCTCGCCTTCACCGGCGATGACGACCGCTATGTGTTCCAGGGCGTCCACATGATGCTGGAGGGCGATCATCAGCGGAAATGGAAGGACGACGAGAAGCGCGAGAGCCGTGTCGTGTTCATCGGTCGCGAACTGCCCGAGCAGGCGATCCGCGACGGCTTCGAGCAGTGCATCACCACGTGATGAAAGAGTTCGATCCGGGCGAGGCCCCTTCTTCCATCGTTTCGATCACCGACCGCGTCAAGCCGCTGCCGCTCGGCGCGGCGGTGGGGTCGGTGCATTTCCTCGGCGACCGCGCGTTCTTCGTCGGCGCCGAGGAGGGTGTTGCGATCGCGACCGCCGACGGCGAGATCACACGGACGGAGACGCATTTCGGCGCCATCCTGTGCGTCGCCTCCGACGGCAAGCGGCTCGTCACCGGCGGTGACGACGGCAAGCTGATCGCGATCGATGCCAAGGGCGAGACTTCTGTCATTGCGACCGACGCCAAGCGGCGCTGGATCGACAACGTCGCGCTGCACAGCGACGGCACGGTGGCATGGTCGGCGGGCAAGACCGCCTTCGTGCGCAATCCCAAGGGCGAAGAGAAAACCTTCGAGGTGCCGTCGACAGTCGGCGGACTTGCCTTTGCGCCGAAGGGCCTGCGGCTCGCGATCGCGCATTACAACGGCGTGACCTTGTGGTTTCCCAACATGGCGGCCAATCCGGAGTTTCTGGAATGGGCCGGCTCGCATCTCGCCGTCATGTTCAGCCCGGACAACAAATTCCTCGTCACCGCGATGCACGAACCCGCGATGCATGGCTGGCGCCTCGCCGACAACCGGCACATGCGGATGAGCGGCTATCCCGGCCGCGTCCGCTCGATGTCATGGAGCGCCGGCGGCAAGGGGCTCGCGACCTCGGGCGCCGATACCGTGATCGTCTGGCCGTTCACCAGCAAGGACGGCCCGATGGGCAAGGAGCCGGCGATGCTGGCGCCGATGCCGGCGCGGGTCGCGGTGGTCGCCTGCCATCCGAAGAACGACATCATGGCGGTCGGCTATGCCGACGGTACCGTGCTGATGGTCCGCCTAGAGGACGGCGCCGAGATCCTGGTGCGCCGGAACGCCGGCACGGCGGTGTCCGCGCTCGGATGGAATGCCAAGGGCACGCTGCTCGCCTTCGGCACGGAAGATGGTGACGCGGGCATCGTGGAAATGTAAGAGATCGCGGCAGACGAGGCGTTTTCGAGCGAAGAAAACGCGTCAAAAGACGAAGCTCGCGCCGGGGCCGCAGCGTCATGCGATTTCTCACCACGTTCCAGCTCGCCGACTTCATCGACACGCTGGTCAGCCTGACCACGGCCTTTGTGTTTGGCACCCTGATCGGCGCCGAGCGGCAGTACCGGCAGCGCACCGCGGGTCTGCGCACCAACGTGCTGGTCGCGGTCGGCGCTGCCGCCTTCGTCGACCTCGCGATGCATCTGGCCGGCGCCGACGGCGCGGTCCGGGTGATCGCCTATGTGGTGTCGGGGATCGGCTTCCTCGGCGCCGGCGTCATCATGAAGCAGGGCATGGACGTGCGCGGCCTCAACACCGCGGCGACGCTGTGGGCCTCGGCCGCGGTCGGCTCCTGCGCCGGTGCCGACCTCGTGGCGCAGGCGGCGGCGCTGACCGTGTTCGTGATCGCCGGCAACACGCTGCTGCGTCCGCTGGTCAACGCCATCAACCGCATCCCTCTGAACGAAAAGGCCTCGGAGGCGACCTACTACTTCAAGCTCGCCGTGACTCCCGAGGCACTGCCCGACATGCGCGACCGCCTGGTCGAGAAGCTGGAGGCCGCGAACTATCCGGTCGCCGATGTCGACGTGGTCGAGGCCGGCGACGACTTCCTGGAGATCGTGGCGACGCTGGTCTCGACCGCGGTCGAGCCCAACGAATTGAATGCCGTGGTGGTCGACCTGCAGCATCAACCCGGCGTGCGGCACGCGACCTGGGAGGTCAGCACCACGGATTGAACCGAGGTTCCCGCAGGCACCGCTTCGGAACCATGCCGTGGCGGGATCGTTGACCCCGCGGACAAGGCGCAGGTGAACGAGATGGCTGTGGATCGGACCAGGTTGCGAATCGACATGATGATCGCCTCGACGCTGGTGGCGGCCGGTGTTGCGATCGCGGTGCTTTCGCTGCACGCGATCAATGCCGCCCCGCCGCAGGAGATCGCCCAGGCGACCCAGCCGCTGCAACCGACGCCGACGCCCGAGCCGCAGAAGACGGCGCCGCCGGCCGAGTCGAAGCCGGGCGGCGAGCGGCCGACCACGCCGGCGCCGCAGCCCGCGCGTCCCGACGACGAGGCACAGAAGTCCGGCGCCAAGCCGTTGCTGCCGCCCGCGCCCGCGGAGAAGACCGCGCCGCCGATCGAGAAAAAGTAAGCGCGCGGCGGCCCGCATTGTGACGCGGATTTGACGGACGCTGCCGATTATACGGTCTCGCCTCCGCCGCCGACGCCCTCCATAATCTGTCGTCTTGCCAACGACAGATGGGGCCTGCCATGAAGATCGAGGACGTCCGGCGCACCGCCTATTCGATGCCGCTCACCAACCCGTCGTTTCCGCCGGGGCCCTACCGGTTCTTCGACCGCGAATATTTCATCATCACCTACAAGACCGACCCGGAAGCGCTCGCCGCCGTGGTGCCGGAGCCGCTCGAGGTCGCCGAGCCGGTGGTGAAGTACGAGTTCATCCGCATGCCGGACTCGACCGGCTTCGGCGACTACACCGAGACCGGGCAGGTGATCCCGGTTCGCTTCAGGGGCGAGGAGGGTGCCTACACCCACGCGATGTATCTCGACGATGAAGGTCCGATCGCCGGCGGCCGCGAGCTGTGGGGATTTCCGAAGAAGCTGGCAAAGCCCAGGATCGAGGTCGAGAGCGACGTGCTGGTCGGCTCGCTGCATTACGGCTCGGTGCTCTGCGCCTCCGCCACCATGGGCTACAAGCACCGCAAGGTCGACCTCGACACCGTCTTGAAATCGATGGCGGCGCCGAACTTCATCCTGAAGATCATCCCGCATGTCGATGGCAGCCCGCGGATCTGCGAGCTGGTGCGGTTTCATCTGGAAGACATCACGCTGAAGGAGGCCTGGACCGGTCCCGCCGCTCTCGGGCTGTTTCCGCACGCGCTGTGCGACGTCGCCCGCCTGCCGGTGCGCGAGGTGGTCTCGGCGCTGCATTTCAAGGCGGACTTGACGCTCGGCCTCGGCTCGGTCGCGTTCGACTACATGGCGAGATGACGAAGTCATTCCGGGGCATCGCGTCAGCGATGAACCATCGTGCGCACTCGCGCACTGGAGAATCTCGCGCAACAATTTCGAGATCCCGGGTCTGCGCGCATAAGCGCGCATCCCGGGATGACCCTTCGGGTCAGCGCACCAGAATATTCTTGAACTGCCAGGGATCGCTGGTGTCGATATCTTCCGGGAACAGTCCCGGACGATCCGTCAGCGGGGTCCAGTCGGTGTAGAAGCCCTTCACGGGGCCGAGATACGGCAGCTGGATTTCCAGGAGACGATCGAAGTCCATCTCGTCGGCCTCGACGATGCCTTCGTTCGGGTTTTCCAGCGCCCACACCATGCCGCCGAGCACGGCGGACGTCACCTGCAGGCCGGTGGCGTTCTGATAGGGCGCGAGCTTGCGGGTCTCCTCGATGGAGAGCTGCGAGCCGTACCAGTAGGCATTGTTGTCATGGCCGAACAGCAGGACGCCGAGCTCGTCGATGCCATCGACGATTTCGTTCTCGTCGAGGATGTGGTGCTTCTCCTGCATCTTCGCTGCGCGGCCGAACATTTCATGCAGCGACAGCACGGCGTCGTCGGCCGGGTGATAGGCATAGTGGCAGGTCGGCCGATAGATCGCCGTGCCCGCTGCGTCACGCACCGTGAAGTAATCGGCGATCGAGATCGACTCGTTGTGGGTGACGAGGAAGCCATACTGCGCGCCGCGGGTCGGGCACCAGGTGCGCACGCGCGTGTCGGCGCCGGGCTGCATCAGATAGATGGCTGCGCCGCAGCCGGCTTCGTGGGTATGCGCATTCTGGGGCATCCACTTCTCATGGGTGCCCCAGCCGAGTTCGGACGGCTGCACGCCTTCCGACAGGAAACCTTCCACCGACCAGGTGTTGACGAAGACGTCAGGCTCTTTCGGCGACTTGGAGCGCTGGGTGTCGCGTTCGGCGATGTGGATGCCCTTCACACCGGCCTGTCGCATCAAGTCCGCCCATTCGGCCTTGGTCTTCGGCTTCGGGGCATTGAGCTTCAGATCCGCGGCGACATTGAGCAGCGCCTGCTTGACGAAGAACGAGACCATGCCGGGATTGGCGCCACAGCAGGAGACGGCGGTCGTCGAGCCAGCGGGGCGCGCCTTCTTGGCGGCCAGCGTCACTTCGCGAAGGGCGTAGTTGGAGCGCGCTTCGGGGCCCTTCGACGAATCGAAATAGAAGCCGAGCCAGGGCTCGTTGACGGTGTCGATGTAGAGAGCGCCGAGTTCGTTGCAGAGCTCCATGATGTCGGTCGAGCCGGTATCGACCGACAGATTGACGCAAAAGCCCTGGCCGCCGCCTTCAGTGAGCAGCGGGCTCAGCAGGTCGCGATAATTGTCCTTGGTCACGGCCTTCTGGATGAATTTGACGTTGTGCTTCTCGCAATGCGCCTTGCGGCCCTCGTCCTTGGGGTCGATCACGGTGACGCGCGACTTGTCGTAATCGAGATGCCGCTCGATCAAAGGCAGCGTGCCTTTGCCGATCGAGCCGAAGCCGATCATGACAATGGGACCTGTGATCTTCGCGTAGATCTGCGAGGCGGGGCTCATCATTTTCTCCAGGAGAGTGCCTAGCGGCGGATAGAGTGGATCAGGGGTTGCGACGCTTCGCGGTGACTTCGATCTCGACCTTCATCTCGGGCTTGTAGAGCCCCGCGACGATCAGCATCGTTGCGGCCGGGCGGATGTCGCCGAGGACCTCGCCGCAGACCGCGAAATGGGCATCCACGTCACGGGCATCGGTGAGGTAGTAGGTCGCGCGGACGATGTCGGCCATCGCAAAGCCTCCCTCCTTGAGGGCGGCCTCGATGGTCTTGAAGCAGTTCCGTGACTGGCTCGTGACATCCGACGGCATGGTCATCGTGGCGTAGTCATAGCCGGTGGTTCCCGCGACGAAGGCGAAGTCGCCGTCGATCACGGCGCGGCTGTAGCCGGCGGTCTT
The DNA here is from genome assembly GCF_056837965.1 of Bradyrhizobium ferriligni. Taxonomy (NCBI): domain Bacteria; kingdom Pseudomonadati; phylum Pseudomonadota; class Alphaproteobacteria; order Hyphomicrobiales; family Nitrobacteraceae; genus Bradyrhizobium; species Bradyrhizobium ferriligni. The sequence continues at coordinate 43,580 of NZ_JBXEJO010000063.1, read as the reverse complement.
CTCAAAGGGCGAGCCGGTGGAAATCAGGCGGCGGGACATCTGGACCTCGACGAAAAATGGCTTTGCGCGGGGTTTACGGGCATTTTTGCCGCCCGCGCAACCCCTTGGTTCAGGCCTGGTGCGGCCGGCACTAGTGGGACTGCAGCGTGGTGTCGGGCGGCGATGGCGGCGTGCCGGTCCAGCGCCGGACCAGGATATCCCTGACGATCATCACCGAGATCAGGATCAGCATGACCGTGGTGACGAGGCCGCGCCAACGCGGGCGCGCGCCATCGGTGATGGGAAGGTGCTCCGACATGACGGCCCACCTTACGCCGCGTGCGGCACGGCAAGCGGTGCCTTCCGGGTCCGGGATCGCGTCCGCGATGCCTTGGCCTCGGGCAGCGGCGCGCCGGTCGGCGTGATCATGCCCCAGGCGCCGTCCAGCGCGCCGGCGCCAAGCTCGAGGCCGAGCAGCCGCTCGCGCTCGAACGTGCCCGGCAGCGACAGCTCGCCGGTCTTGGCCGCGGTGAAGCCGAAGCGGGCGTAGTAGGGCGCATCGCCAAGCAGGATCACGGCGCCGTGGCCGCGCGCCTTGGCGACCGCCAGCGCGCGCTGCATCAGCGCGGCGCCGACGCCGAGGCCGCGGCAGTCGTCGTCGACTGCCAGCGGCCCCAGCATCAGCGCGCTGCGGCCCCCCGCGCTGACGTGCCACAACCGCACGGTTCCAACCAGCCGGCCGTCCTGGCGCACGGCCGCAAGGCTCAGGCCTTCGGCGGGCGCGCGTCCGTCGCGCAGGCGCTGGCAGGTGCGCGTATGGCGATTGCAGCCAAAGCAGGCATCCAGCAGCGCTTCGCGTGCAACGACGTCCGAGCCACGCTCCGCACGGATCGCGAACGGGGCGGCATCTCGGATGAGGGCAACGGGGGTGTTCCGTTTTGCAGTCATGGCACGTCAGTCCCCGCTTGCAACGGCATGTCGTACGCCGCGGCAAGCGTCGTTCAGGAAAATCAAAAATGATCGGGGAGGAGCCGGCGGGGCCGGCTCCCGGTTTATCGAGCCTCGATAAGGAGGCGGGTCAGATGTGGTAGGTCTTCAGCGGCGGAATGCCGTTGAACGCCACCGACGAGTAGGTCGACGTATAGGCGCCGGTGCCTTCGATCAGCAGCTTGTCGCCGATCTCGAGCGTCACCGGAAGCGGATACGGCAGCTTCTCGTACAGCACGTCGGCGCTGTCGCAGGTCGGGCCCGCGAGAACGCACGGCGTCATGTCCGCCCCGTCATGCGGGGTGCGGATGGCGTAGCGGATCGACTCGTCCATCGTCTCGGCGAGACCGCCGAACTTGCCGATGTCGAGATAGACCCAGCGGACCTCGTCCTCGTCGCTCTTCTTCGAGATCAGAACGACTTCGGTCTCGATGATTCCGGCATTGCCGACCATGCCGCGGCCCGGCTCGATGATCGTCTCCGGGATCTGGTTGCCGAAATGCTTGCGCAGCGCGCGGAAGATCGACCGGCCATATTGCACGACCGGCGGAACGTCCTTGAGGTACTTGGTCGGGAAGCCACCGCCCATGTTGACCATGGTGAGGTTGATCCCGCGCTCGGCGCAGTCACGGAACACGGTCGACGCCATCGCGAGCGCGCGGTCCCACGCCTTCACCTTGCGCTGCTGCGAGCCGACATGGAACGAGATGCCGCACGGCTCCAGACCCAGGCGCTTGGCGAGGTCGAGCACCTCGACCGCCATCTCCGGGTCGCAGCCGAACTTGCGCGACAGCGGCCACTCGGCGCCGGCGCAGTCATAGAGGATGCGGCAGAACACCTTGGCGCCGGGGGCGGCACGGGCGACCTTCTCGACCTCGGCGGCGCAGTCGACCGCGAACAGGCGAATGCCGAGCGCGAAGGCGCGCGCGATGTCGCGCTCCTTCTTGATCGTATTGCCATAGGAGATGCGGTCCGGCGTCGCACCGGCGGCCAGCGCCATCTCGATCTCCGCGACCGTCGCGGTGTCGAAGCAGGAGCCGAGCGAGGCCAGCAGCGAGAGCACTTCGGGCGCAGGATTAGCCTTCACCGCGTAGAACACGCGGCTGTCCGGCAGCGCCTTCGCGAAGGTCTGGTAATTGTCGCGCACGACTTCGAGGTCGACGACGAGGCACGGCTCGGTGTCGAGACCATCCTGGCGGCGGTTGCGCAGGAATTCCTGGATACGTTCAGTCATGGCACTCTCCAACGGCCCCAGCGACGGGATCCGCATCAACGTGACGTCGGGTAAGAGCGCTTCGGCCACATCGCGCGATGGAGGCGCGTTGAGGCCAAGAGACTCAAACCAGACTGTGCTGCCGTGGATTGGTTGGGAGAGTTTCCCGCCCGCTCACCTGGCAATGAAGGACAAGCCTTTTCAGTAGCCCGGGCCGGCGTTGGACCGCCGGTAGAGACCAAAAAAGCCCGATCCGTCGTTGCTTTAAGTCGCGTCCCCCGTTGAGAGCGGGGTGCGCCGGTTCGCCTCCGGCTGCCAGTCACGGTTGCAAAGAGTGGTGAGACCTTCAACGGCATCCCTGGAGAGAGATGCTGGCCGCCTCGTGTCCTGACGGACGTAAGCGACCCTCGGTTCTTCCACCCCTTGGCGGCTGTCCGGCCTCTTGTCCGGATACCTACCGACTGACACACGACCACAGGCACGTGCGAAATTGGGCAAGGCAGGAAATAAGTCTTTTGACTTCGCGGCGCAAGAATTTTTTTGCGATAGCGGCAAATTTCCCTAACGCGTGCTTGCGATGTCGCGCGCAGCACGCGTCGGAGGCGCTGAAAATGAACGGCTGTTAAGAATGACTAACGAAGCGTGTGTGCGTTTTAGCCCTGTGCCGCAGCGCTTTCTTGAATCGCTCAAAGCTCACGCGCGACGCGTGAACGGCTCGACGCGCTGCGCGGCGCGGATGAAGGCGATCATGATCAAGACGCCGATGCCGAACAGCACCGCCTGCAGGATGTGCGCGGCGACATCGTCGAGCCCAAGCAGGATCGCGAGCGCCCAGCCGCCGGCGAACGCCGCGCCGAACACTTCCGCGCCGATCAGGATCGCCGCCGAGATCACAGTGATGACGCTCGGCCAGACGATGGTGCGGTTGCCTGAGGTGGAGGGCTGCATGGTCATGGAATAGGTCCTGTTCAGGGGGCGCAATCTCTCCGAAAAGTGCCCATCTATCAAGCGCAAAAGGCCCAAAAATGCCGTACCGCGTGATATAGATTGGGCAGCATTTTCAAGGCGAAAAACGGGACATTCGATGTCAGGAACCAGCGCAGACGCCAAGGTCGAGACTTTGGCCAACCCCCTCCTGAAGGCATGGCAGACGCCGCTCGAGACGCCGCCCTTCGCCGAGATCAAGCCGGAGCATTTCCTGCCCGCCTTCGAGCAGGCCTTCGCCGATCATTCGGCGGAAGTGACTGCGATCACCCACGATCCGGCGCTGCCCGACTTCGACAACACCATCACGGCGCTGGAGCGCTCCGGCAAGCTGCTGTCGAAGGTATCGGCGGTGTTCTACGACCTGGTCTCGGCGCATTCGAGCCCGGCGATTCTGGAGATCGACAAGGAAGTGTCGCCCCGAATGGCGCGGCACTGGAATCCGATCATGATGAACGCTGTGCTGTTTGGCCGCATCGCCATGCTGCACGAGAAGCGCGCCTCGCTCGGCCTGACCGGCGAGCAGATGCGGCTGCTGGAACGCACCTACACCCGCTTCCGCCGCTCCGGCGCCGGCCTCGACGATGCGGCAAAGGCCCGCATGGCCGAGATCAACGAGCGCCTCGCCCATCTCGGCACCTCGTTCAGCCACCATCTGCTCGGCGACGAGCAGGAGTGGTCCATGGAGCTCGGCGCGGACGACCGCGCCGGTCTCTCCGACACATTTGTGGCGGCTGCCAAGGCTGCGGCGGAAGAGCGCGGCATGCCCGGCAAGGCGATCGTGACGCTGTCGCGCTCCTCGGTCGAGCCGTTCCTGCAAAGCTCGTCGCGGCGCGATCTGCGCGAGAAGGTCTACAAGGCCTTCACGGCGCGCGGCGACAATGGCAACGCCAACGACAACAACGCGACCATCGTGGAGATCCTGAGACTCCGCGAGGAGACCGCCAAGATACTGGGCTTCCCGACCTACGCCGCCTACCGCCTCGAGGATTCCATGGCGAAGACGCCGGAGGCCGTGCGCGGCCTCTTGGACCGGGTCTGGAAGCCGGCGCGGGCGCGGGCGCTCGCCGACCGCGACGCGCTGCAGGCGCTGATCGCGGAGGAGGGCGGCAATTTCACCCTGGCGTCCTGGGACTGGCGCTACTACGCCGAGAAGCTGCGCCAGCGCCGCGCCAATTTCGACGATTCCGCGATCAAGCCCTATCTGGTGCTCGACCACATGATCGAGGCCGCGTTCGACTGCGCCACCCGCCTGTTCGGCGTCACCTTCGAGGAGCGCAAGGATGTCCCGGTCTGGCATCCGGATGTCCGGGTCTGGGAGGTCAAGGGCCGCGACGGCCAGCACAAGGCGCTGTTCTACGGCGACTACTTCGCGCGGCCCTCGAAGCGCTCCGGTGCCTGGATGACCTCGCTGCGCGACCAGCAGAAGCTCGACGGCGCCGTCGCGCCGTTGGTCATCAATGTGTGCAACTTCGCCAAGGGCGCCGACGGCGCGCCGTCGCTGCTGTCGCCCGACGATGCGCGGACCCTGTTCCACGAGTTCGGCCATGGCCTGCACGGCATGCTGTCCAACGTGACCTATCCGTCGCTGTCCGGAACCAGCGTGTTCACCGACTTCGTCGAGCTGCCCTCGCAGCTCTACGAGCACTGGCAGGAGCGGCCCGAGGTGCTGCAGCGCTTCGCCCGCCACTACCAGACCGGGGAGGCGCTGCCGGACGACCTGCTCAAGCGCTTCCTCGCCGCGCGCAAGTTCAACCAGGGCTTTGCCACCGTGGAGTTCGTCTCCTCCGCGCTGGTCGACCTCGAATTCCACACCCAGCCGGCGGCGGCGAGCTGGGACGTCCGCGCCTTCGAACAGAAGGAGCTGGAGAAGATCGGCATGCCCGCCGAAATCTCGCTGCGGCACCGGCCGACCCAGTTCGGCCACATCTTCTCCGGCGACCACTATGCCTCCGGCTATTACAGCTACATGTGGTCGGAGGTGATGGATGCCGACGCCTTCGGCGCCTTCGAGGAGGCCGGCGACATCTTCGATCCCGCGACCGCCAAGCGGCTGCATGACGACATCTATTCGTCGGGCGGCTCGCGCGATCCCGAGGAGGCCTATGTCGCCTTCCGCGGCCGCGAGCCCGAGCCGGACGCGCTTTTGCGCCGTCGCGGCCTCCTCGAGACGCCTGAGGCGGCCTGAAGGTGCGGCAGTCGTTGAAGCGCCTGATCGCTGGGCTCGTGCTTGCGGTGTCCGTCGTGCTCGGCACGGCGGCCGCCGAGGCCCATCCGCATGTCTGGATCGTCGCCAAGAGCGAGCTGATCTACGCGCCCGACGGCACCATCACGGGGGTCCGCCACGCCTGGACCTTTGACGACATGTTCTCGACCTACGCGCTGCAGGGCATCGAGACCAAGGTGAAGGGCGCCTATAGCCGCGAGGAGCTGGCGCCGCTGGCGCAGACCAACGTCGAGTCGCTGAAGGAATACGCCTACTTCACCTTCGCCAAAGGCGACGGCAAGAAGCAGAAGTTCACCGAACCGGTCGACTACTTCCTCGAATACAAGGATTCGGCGCTGACGCTGCACTTCACCTTGCCGCTGAAGACGCCGTTCAAGGCGAGGCAGCTCTCGCTCGAAGTGTTCGACCCGACCTATTTCATCGACTTCCAGTATGCCGCGAAGGAGCCGGTCAAGCTGGTCGGCGCCGCGGCGGACTGCAAGATGCAGTTCGAACGGCCGAACAGTGACGGCACCGCCGCCGCGCAGAAACTCGGCGAGCAGACCTTTCTCGACGGTGGCAACGGTAATTTCGGCATGATGTTCGCCAACAAGGTCTCGGTGGAGTGCCCATGACGCCGATCGTCTCGCGCATGACGCGCGGCCTCGCCGTGTCCGCTGCCGCGCTGGCGGCATTTGCGCTGCTCGATGGCGCCGTTCATGCGCTGCTGGCGCAAAATCCGTTCGGCGCGCCGCGCGCGGCGGAGCCGCAGGGCGGGCTGGTCGGCTGGCTGCTGGCGAAGCAGTCGGAGTTTTACCGCGAGATATCGCAGACCATCCGTGCCGCGAAATCCGACGGCTCGGCGGTCTGGACGCTGCTCGCGATCTCCTTTGCCTACGGGATTTTCCATGCCGCCGGCCCCGGCCACGGCAAGGCGGTGATTTCCTCCTACATGGTCGCCAACCGCGAGACCGCGCGGCGCGGCATCGTGCTGTCGTTTGCCTCGGCGCTGATGCAGTCGGTGGTCGCCGTTCTCATCGTGGGCGTCTGCGCCTGGCTGCTCAACGCGACCGCGAAGACCATGTGCGGGGCGGAGAAGGCGATCGAGATCGCAAGCTATGCGCTGATCGCGGCGTTCGGCGCCCGGCTGGTGTGGGTCAAGGGCGGTGGCTTCTTCCGCGCGCTGCAGATGCCGCGCCCGGCGCTGGCGATGGCCGGCGCGCATCAGCACGATCACGATCACGGCCAGCATGACCACGATCACCACGACCACGGCCATGATCACCATCATCGTCACGCGCACGACGATCACGGGCATCATCATGACCATGGCCACGAGCACGGTCACGACGCGCAGCACGTCCATGACGAGCATTGCGGCCATTCGCACGGCCCGACGCCGGCCGAGCTCGCCGGTCCTGGCGGCTGGCGGCGGGGGCTTGGCGCGATCCTGACCGTCGGGATCCGGCCGTGCTCGGGCGCGATCCTGGTGCTGGTGTTCGCGCTGGCGCAGGGCCTGTTCTGGGCCGGCATTGCCGCGACCTTCGTGATGGGGCTCGGCACCGCCATCACGGTGGCGGCGATCGCGCTCGTCGCGGTGTCGGCGCGCGGCGTGGCCGAGCGGCTGAGCGCGGCGCGCGACGGCGGCGGCATGGTGATCATGCGCGGCCTGGAGTTCGCCGCCGCGGGCCTCGTGCTGCTGTTCGGGCTCGGCCTGCTGTTCGGCTACGTCGCCGCCGAGCGGGCGACGTGCTTGTAGGGTGCTTGGTCCCGCTTGCTGTCCTGTGATCCGTCACCCTGAGGTGCGAGCCTTGCGGTGCACTTGCACCGCTGGGCGAGCCTCGAAGGGTCGACGGCCACCGGCCGGGCCGTGCATCCTTCGAGGCTCGCTCCGCTCGCACCTCAGGATGACGGGGAGGAAAGCGAACTCGAATTCAACTCGTCAGATATCCCCGGATCGCCGGCAGCAGGAAGATCGCGATGTTGATCGCGAAGCCGATGCTCCAGAGGATCGAGCGCAGCGTCGGGCGGTTGCCGATATAGGTGAAGACGTAGGCGATCCGCACGATCAGGAACAGCACGGCGAGCTCGTCGATCAGCCGCAGCGGGCCGACGCGGAATTCGGCGAGCAGCACGGCGAAGGCGAAGAACGGGAAGGCCTCGATGCCGTTCTGGTGCGCGCCAAGCGCCCGCGAGCGGATCGGATCGTCGTAGAAGTCGGGATCGCGCGGCCTGGCATTGTCGAAGCTGCGGAAGCCGGTCCACTTCACCGATACGATCGTCAGCAGCGAGAGCATCAGCGTCCCGAAGACGCACCATTCGGCGATCGTCATGGTTCCCCCTTATTCCGCACGGGAACGTAGCCAACCCGCACTCGGCTTGACAAGGTTGGAACAACGCGCGAAGCCCAAAGCTCCCAAGCGAAGGATATCTAGCGCAAGGCTATCATGAGCACGGTGATCCCCTTCGAGAGCGCGAAGCCTGCCGCGGCGCCGAAGCCGGAACGCGTCGGCGTGCTCCTGGTCAATCTCGGCACGCCCGATACGGCGGATGCCGCCGGCGTGCGGGTCTATCTCAAGGAATTCCTGTCCGATCCCCGGGTGATCGAGGATCAGGGCCTGCTCTGGAAGCTGATCCTCAACGGCATCATCCTGCGCGTCCGTCCGGCCCGCAAGGCGCGCGACTATCTGAAGATCTGGAACACCGAGAAGAACGAGTCGCCGCTGAAGACCATCACGCGCTCGCAGGCCGACAAGCTGGCGGAGGCGATCGCCGATCACGACCACGTCGTGGTCGACTGGGCGATGCGCTACGGCAACCCTTCGATCAAGGAGCGCATCGAGGCGCTGGCGGCGCAGGGCTGCGGCCGGCTCCTGGTGGTGCCGCTCTATCCGCAATATTCCGCCGCGACGTCGGCGACCGTCTGCGACGAGGCGTTTCGCGTGCTGGCCGGCATGCGCGCGCAGCCGATCCTGCGGGTGACGCCGCCTTACTACGACGACCCCGATTACATCGAGGCGCTCGCGGTCTCGATCAATGCGCATCTTGCGACCTTGCCGTTCCAGCCCGAGATCATCGTCGCGTCGTTCCACGGCATGCCGAAGGAATATGTCGACAAGGGCGATCCCTATCAGGCGCAATGCATCGCCACGACCAACGCGCTGCGCAAGCGGCTCGGGCTCGATGCCAACGGGCTGATCCTCACCTTCCAGTCGCGCTTCGGCAACGCCGAGTGGCTGCAGCCCTATACCGACAAGACGGTCGAGAAGCTGGCCAAGGACGGCGTGCGGCGCATTGCCGTGGTGACGCCCGGCTTCTCCGCCGATTGCCTGGAGACGCTGGAGGAGATCGCGCAGGAGAATGCCGAGATCTTCCGGCACAATGGCGGCGAGCAGTTCGCGGCGATCCCCTGCCTCAACGACAGCGACGGCGGCATGGACGTGATCCGCCAGCTCGTGCTGCGCGAGCTGCAGGGCTGGATCTGATTGTTAACGATCAGTGACACCGGACACGGCTATTCATTTGCATCTGGTAGTCGGACGGCAGCTTCCGATGTGCTAGGGAGAACAACAGCCGGCTGAACCGGCGGAGCGGTCCTGCCGACCAATGCACGACCGTGACTGGCGACGGTCTCGCCGGCCCTGGAGGAATTTATGACTGGCTTCGACGTCTTCGCGATCGCGTTTGTTCTTCTCGTCATCGTTACGCTGTTCGCCGGGATCAAGACCGTTCCGCAGGGTTATGACTGGACCATCGAGCGGTTCGGCAAATACACCCGCACGCTGTCGCCCGGCCTCAATCTGATCGTGCCCTATTTCGATCGCATCGGTCGCAAGATCAACATGATGGAGCAGGTGATCGACATCCCCGAGCAGGAGGTGATCACCAAGGACAACGCCACTGTGACGGTGGACGGCGTCGCGTTCTACCAGGTGTTCGATGCCGCCAAGGCGAGCTACGAGGTCGCCAATCTCAACCAGGCGATCACCGTCCTGACCATGACCAACATCCGCTCGGTGATGGGCTCGATGGATCTCGACCAGGTGCTGTCGCATCGCGACGAAATCAACGAGCGGCTGCTGCGCGTGGTCGACGCCGCGGTGTCGCCCTGGGGCGTCAAGGTCAACCGCATCGAGATCAAGGACATCGTGCCGCCGGCCGACCTCGTCGAGGCGATGGGCCGGCAGATGAAGGCCGAGCGCGTCAAGCGCGCCGACATCTTGCAGGCCGAGGGCCAGCGCCAATCCGAAATCCTGCGCGCCGAGGGCGCCAAGCAGGGTCAGATCCTGCAGGCCGAGGGCCGCCGCGAAGCCGCCTTCCGCGACGCCGAGGCGCGCGAGCGGCTCGCCGAGGCCGAAGCCAAGGCGACCCAGATGGTGTCGGAATCGATCGCCAAGGGCGACGTCGCGGCGCTGAACTATTTCATCGCCGACAAGTACATCAAGGCGTTCGGCCAGCTCGCGGAATCGCCGAACCAGAAGGTCTTGATGCTGCCGATCGAGACCTCGAGCGTGCTGGGCTCGCTGGCCGGCATCGGCGAGATCGCCCGCGCCACCTTCGGCGAGAGCGCGGCGTCCGCTACGGCCGCAGCACGGCGCGGCGGCTCGGTGCCGCCGGCCGGCCCGACTGCGCCGCCGCCGGTGCCGCCGCAGCGGTGAGGGCGTGACGGCGTCGCGCCCGCAATGGTAGAGGTCCTGTCATGGCCGAGATGTTTTCGACATTGGGTACCTGGAACTGGCTGATCTTCGGCTTCATCCTGATGGCGCTGGAGCTCGCAGCGCCCGGGGTATTCTTGTTCTGGCTCGGGCTCGCGGCGCTCCTTGTGGGCCTGCTGTCGTTCGCTTTCACGCCGTCCTGGCAAACGCAGCTCCTGATGTTCGCGGTGTTCGCCGCGTTGGCGGTGCCGGCCTGGCGGCATTTTGCCAAGGGCGCGACAGCAGCGAGCAAGACCAACCCGTTCCTCAACCGCCGCAACGAAGCCCTGGTCGGCCGCGAATTCACCCTGGAGAAGCCGATCATCGACGGATCGGGCACGGTGCGGATCGATGACACGGTGTGGCGCGTCGCCGGCCCCGATGCGCCGGCCGGCAGCCGGGTGAAGGTGGTGCGCGCCGACGGCGCCAGCCTGACGGTGGCGATCGCTTAGTTTGACCTGAGCCATCGACGACGACTTGGCCCGAGCGTCGAATGCTGCTTCGGACGAGTAATCCGTAGCCCGGGTGAGCCAACGGGTCGCGCGAATGCGCGCCCGATGACAGGCTCCGCGATACCCGGGGAAACCGCTCCCGCATATCGCTCCGCTCATGCGGGCTACACACTGACGGTCGCCGAGGTCTTGCTGCCGCCCCGCTTGCTCCAGCGCTCGGCGAAACGATGGAGCGGCGTGAAGGTCTGGAACAGCTCCCGCCCGAGCGCGGTGAGGCCGTAACCATCCTCCGTCAGCTCGACGAAGCCGGCCTCGCGCAGCTCCGTCAATCGCGTCTGCAGGATGGTCGGCGACGCCTCGTCGCAGGCAGCGCGCAGCGCGCGCGAGGTCAGCGCGCCCTCCCGCAGCTCCCAGATGATGCGCAAGGTCCAGCGCCGTCCCAAGAGATCGAGCAGCGCCATGATCGGGCGGCCGGTCCGCGAGCCGCGGACGGCGGGTCTTGTGACTGGGCCCTGCTTCGGCATGTCGCGAATTCCTTTCGAATCTCTCTTGCGGATCGCTACAGATATTGTAGCGTGTTGCTACATTAAATGTAGCAACGGGATCAGCCCATGTCACGCCTCGCGCCGCTCGATCCGCCCTATCCGGCGGACGTTCAACAGCATTTTGATCGCATCATGCGCGGCAAGCCGCCGCTGGTGCTGTTCCGCGTGATGGCCGGCCATCCGCGCGCCTGGGAGAAGTTCCGCGGCGGCAGCTTACTGGATCGTGGGCCGTTGTCGCTCAGGGAGCGGGAGATCGTGATCGACCGCACCTGCGCGCTCAATGCCTGCGAATATGAATGGGGCGTCCATGTCACGGCGTTCGGCGCGGCCGCCGAACTGACGGAGCAGCAGGTCCAGGCCACCGTGCGCGGTGCGGCCGATGCCGACTGCTGGTCGCCGGCCGAACAGGCGATGATCGCGGCGGTCGACGCGCTGCATGCCCGCGCGACGCTGGATGACGCGGAATTCGCGGCGCTGTCGGCGCATTACGATGAGGACCAGATCCTGGAGATCATCCTGTTGTGCGGCTTCTACCGCACGGTCTCCTACCTCGCCAACGCGTTGGCTCTGCCGCTGGAGCCGACCGCGGCAAGATTTCCCAAGTAACCGCTGTCATTCCGGGGTTCGCGCCAACAGGCGCGCCCTCAGATGCGCCATTGCGCATCGGGGAATGACAAAGGACCTACGCCACACCCGCGCGCAGCAGATCGTGCAGATGGATGATGCCGACCGGCTTCTTCGCATCGGTCACGATCAGCGTCGTGATCTTCGAGGCGTTGAGCAGCTCCAGCACTTCGCCGGCCAGCGTGTCGCGGCTGATCGTCTTCGGCGTCCTGGTCATGACCTCCTCGACCGACAGCATCAGAAGGTCGGGGCGGCGCAGCTGCCGGCGCAGATCGCCGTCGGTGACGATGCCGACGAGATGGCCGTGGCGGTCGACGATGCCGACGCAGCCAAAACCCTTGGAGGTCATCTCGACCAGCGCGTCCGACATCTTGGTGCCGAGCGGCTTCAGCGGCAGCGCGTCGCCGCCATGCATGAGGTCGCGGGCATATTTCAGGAGCGCGCCGAGCTTGCCGCCCGGATGCAGCACGCTGAAATCGGTCGAGGTGAAGCCGCGGCCCTCAAGCAGCGCGATCGCCAGCGCATCGCCGAGCGCCAGCATCATCAGTGAGGAGGTGGTCGGCGCCAGATTGTGCGGGCAGGCCTCGCGGGCCTTCGGCAGCGTCAGCTGTACGTCGGCGGCCTTGCTCAGCGTCGAATCCTTGTCGGCCGTCATCGCGATCAGCGGAATGCCGAAGCGCGCGGCATAGGCGATCAGGTTGCGCATCTCCGGCTGCTCGCCGGACCATGACAGCGCCAGGATCACGTCATCGATCGTGATCATGCCGAGGTCGCCATGGCTCGCTTCGGCGGCGTGCACGAAGAACGCCGGCGTGCCGGTCGAGGCAAAGGTCGCGGCGATCTTGCGCCCGATATGGCCGGACTTGCCGAGCCCGGTGACGATCAGCCGTCCCTTGGCATTGCCGATCAGCTCGGACGCTGCCGCGAACGGCGCGCCGAGGTCGGACTTCAGTGCCGCGGAAAGGGCTGCGACGCCGCTTGCTTCGGCATCGAGGGTGCGGAGCGCCGATTGAACGGCGCCGTCATCGGGGCCGGATGATTTGGTCATCAGCGGTTTCGGTTTGGCCATTACGGAATCCAGGGGAGGGTTTTGCACCCGGGCGTCTCCCTTAGCACGTTCGATTCCGCGATGCGACGCGCGGCGGCCGATCCTCAACGGCTCATTAACCATAATTGTTTTAACTCCATTAACGACGTTTTCCGCCGCCCGGCGGAGTGCGTCCGACAAGTATTTGAATTCGTTGGAGTTTTCCCATCGTGTTGCGGCGGCCAGCAAGCGGCCCAGACCGGCGTGGATGCGTTGTCCGCGCGGTTTTGCCATGTCTTGCCATGACTGCTGTGGCGCTGACCGTGACCGCCGGGCTCGCCCAGGCCCAGACCGTGACGCCCGATCTGTTCAGCCCCAATCGCCAGAGCCAGGTGATCACCCAGGATTCGCCGCTGCGCCGGACCACGGCCGACGCCATGGATCCGCTCAACGGCCTGAAGCTGCCCGACGCCGATCGCGATCGCCGTTCCTCCTCGTCTGCATCGACATCGACATCGACGACGCGGATCGGGCAGGTCCCGACCTACGGGCTCCCCGCGGCGAACGGCGCCTCGACGTCAGGCTATGACTCGCTCAACCGCAAACGCCAGAAGCCGAAATACTACCCGGGCCAGGCCAAACCGAAGCCGCCGGCGGGACCCGGCTCGCCGCAGCCGACGCCGGCGCCATTGAACGCCACGGGGCAGCTGCGGCTGTCGATCCCGCCCTCGGAGACCGCCAACAAGACACCGCTGCCGCCGGCGATGGCCGGCACCATCGTCGGCCAGCCGCCGCGCAAGCGGCTCAAGATCGACGACGATCCGTTCGGCGCGGTTGGCGACTACGCCGGCTCGTTCATGGTCAAGACCGCGGTCGAGGCGATGGCCGGCTACGACACCAATCCGGGCCGGCTCTACTCGCCGCAGGGCAGGGCTTTCTACATGGTCGCGCCGGAATTCCTCGCGGTCTCCGACTGGGAGCGTCACGCCGTCGTCGCCGATTTGCGCGGCTCCTTCACCGGCTATGGCTCCGGGCTGACGCCGAACGCCGACGGCACGCCGCTGTCGGCGCCGCTCGACATCGACCGTCCGAACTTCATTGGTCACATCGACGGCCGTCTCGACGTCTCACGGGATACGCATCTCCTGGGGCAGGCCCGCCTGCTTGTCTCGACCGACAATCCCGGCAGCCCGAACGTGCAGGCCGGCCTCGCCAGATATCCGATCTACACCACCGTCGGCGGCACCTTCGGCATCGACCAGAATTTCAACCGCATGCAGGTCTCGCTCGGCGCCACGGTCGACCGCACCGATTACCAATGGTCGAAGCTCACCGACGGCACCTCGTCGTCGAACGATGATCGCAACTTCACGCAATATGGCGGCGTCGGCCGGGTGAGCTACGAGCTCAACCCGGCGGTGAAGCCGTTCGTCGAAGTGCAGGGCGACAGCCGCTTCCACGATCTCTATCTCGACCGCAATGGTTACGCGCGCAACTCCTCGGGCGGCTACGTCAAGGCCGGCACCTCGTTCGAGTTCACGCGGCTGCTGTTCGGCGAGGTCTCGATCGGCTACGCGATGCGCGATTACGCCGACACGCGGCTCAACCGTCTCGAAGGCCTGCTCACCACCGCCTCGCTGACCTGGACCGCGACGCCGCTGACCACCGCGAAATTCTATTCCGACACCCAGATCGGCGAGACCACGCTGCCCGGCACCTCGGGCGTGCTGTCGCGCACCTACACTGTCGAGGTCGACCACGACTTCCGCCGCTGGCTGACCGGCATCGGCAAGTTCACCTACGGCACGCTCGATTACCAGGGCGACAACCGCAACGACACGATCTACTCGGTGTCCGCCGACCTGATCTACAAGATGACCCGCAGCCTCTGGATCAAGGGCACCGTGCGCCGCGACTGGCTGGATTCGAATTTGGCGGGACAGAGCTCGGCGTCGACGGTGGTGATGCTGGGCGTGCGGGTGCAGAATTAGCGGCGAGGATGCGCAAGTCCCATCTCGAATGAGGTGTCGTGCCCCGCAAAGGCGGGGGACCCGGTACGCCGTGGCCTGTCCGTTCAAGCTCTGACGTCTCTGGAATACGTCATCGCCCGCTTTCGCGGGCGATGACAGCTGAGTTTGTGTGATGCAGCTCGGCGTGGCGGCCGGGGTCTTACCCCGGCAGGTCCGTCTTCCCCATCAGGAAGGTGTCGATCGAGCGCGCGCACTGGCGGCCTTCGCGGATCGCCCAGACCACGAGCGACTGGCCGCGGCGCATGTCGCCGGCGGAGAAGATCTTCGCGCGCGAGGTCTGGTAGTCCTGCAGGGAGGCGCGGACATTGCCCCGCTGGTCGAGCTCGACACCCAGCGTCTTGAGCAGGCCCTCGTGCACCGGATGGACGAAGCCCATCGCCAGCAGCACGAGCTCGGCGTCGAGCGTGAACTCGGTGCCGGGCAGCGGCTTGAACTTGTCGTCGACCTTGACGCAATGCAGTTTGGTCACCTTGCCGTCGACGCCTTCGAACTTCGTCGTCAGCACGGCGAATTCGCGCACCGCGCCTTCGGCCTGACTCGACGACGTGCGCATCTTCAGCGGCCAGTTCGGCCAGGTCACGCCCTTGTTCTCGTGCTCGGGCGGCGCCGGCATGATCTCGAGCTGGGTCACCGACTTGGCGCCTTGCCGGAACGAGGTGCCGATGCAGTCCGAGCCGGTGTCGCCGCCGCCGATCACGACGACATGCTTGCCGTCGGCGAGGATGTCGGCGGCGCCGTTCAGCGGCTCGCCGGAAACACGGCGGTTCTGCTGCGGCAGGAAGTCCATCGCGAAGTGGATGCCGGAAAGCTCGCGGCCGGGAATCGGCAGGTCGCGCGGGGCTTCCGCGCCGCCGGTCAGCGCCACGGCGTCATACTGCTTGGCGAGCTCCTGCGGATCGATCGCGCCCGGCGTCGAGCCGCCGACGGCCTTGCCGTAATGGAAGGTGACGCCCTCGGCTTCCATCTGCGCCACGCGGCGGTCGATGATGCCCTTCTCCATCTTGAAGTCGGGAATGCCGTAGCGCAGCAGGCCGCCGGCCTTGGCGAACTTCTCGTAGACATGCACCTCGTGGCCGGCGCGCGCGAGCTGCTGCGCGGCGGCCATGCCGGCGGGACCCGAGCCGATCACGGCGACCTTCTTGCCGGTCTTGACGGCTGCGATCTCCGGCTTCAGCCAGCCATTGTCCCAGGCGCGGTCGACGATCGCGCATTCGATGGTCTTGATGGTGACCGGGTTGTCGTCGATGTTGAGCGTGCAGGACGCCTCGCACGGCGCCGGGCAGATGCGGCCGGTGAATTCGGGAAAATTGTTGGTCGAGTGCAGGTTGCGCGAGGCTTCTTCCCAATTGCCCTGATAGACGAGGTCGTTGAAATCGGGGATCTGGTTGTTGACCGGGCAGCCCGGCGTGCCCGGCGCGGTCGAGCCGGTGCCGTGGCAATAGGGGATGCCGCAATTCATGCAGCGCGCAGCCTGGTCGCGCGTGTCCTTCTCGCTCAGCGGAATGACGAATTCCCTGAAGTTCTTGAGTCGATCGGCGACCGGCTCGTACTTGCGGTCATGCCGCTCGATCTCGAGAAAACCTGTGATCTTGCCCATTGAAACCCGATGCCCCTGCATCATGTGTTCGTCTGTTCTGTTTGACCCTCATCCTGAGGAGCGGCGCGTGCGCCGCGTCTCGAAGGATGGAGGCCCGTGTGGCGGCCTCATGGTTCGAGACGGCGCTGCGCGCCTCCTCACCATGAGGGTCTTTCAGGCTTACGCGCCGATCGCGATCTTCGGCTCGGCGTCGGCGTTGGCCTTCATTTCCTTCAGCGCGCGGCGGTACTCGACCGGCATCACCTTGCGGAATTTCGGCAGCCAGCTCTTCCAGTCGGCGAGGATCTCTGCCGCCTTCTTCGAACCCGTCAGCTTGGCGTGACGCGTGATCAGGACGTGCAGCCGCTCCACATCGGACTCGAGCAGGTTCTGGAACACGTCGACCCGGCCATGCGCCTCGAGATCGCCGGAGTGGTGGTAGGTGTCGGCGTTGATCATCTCCTCCGACAGCACCGGCTCGAGCTCGACCATCGAAAGATTGCAGAGCTTGTCGAAGTCGCCGGCCTCGTCCAGCACATAGGCGATGCCGCCGGACATGCCGGCCGCGAAGTTGCGTCCGGTCTTGCCGAGCACCACGACGATGCCGCCGGTCATGTATTCGCAGCAATGATCGCCGGCGCCTTCGACGACCGCGACCGCGCCGGAATTGCGCACCGCGAAGCGCTCGCCGGCGATGCCGCGGAAGTAGCACTCGCCCGCGATCGCGCCGTACATCACGGTGTTGCCGACGATGATCGACTCTTCCGGCACGATGCCGGAGTTCTTCGGCGGCTTGACGATGATGCAGCCGCCCGAGAGGCCCTTGCCGACATAGTCGTTGCCTTCACCCTCGAGCTCGAAGGTGACGCCATTGGCGAGCCAGGCGCCGAACGCCTGTCCCGCCGTGCCCTTCAGGCCGACATGGATGGTGTCGAGCGGCAGGCCGGCATGGCCGTAGATCTTGGCGACCGCGCCCGACAGCATCGCGCCGGCGGAACGGTCGGTGTTGTTGATCTCTTCCTCGATCTTGACCGGCGCGCCGCGATCGAGCGCGGCCTGCGCCTTCCCGATCAGCCGGCGGTCGAGCACGGCTTCCAGATGGTGGTTCTGGCTCTCCGAGTGATAGATCGTCTGGCCCTTCTCCTCCTTCTGCCGCACGAACAGCTTGGAGAAATCGAGGCCCTTGGCCTTCCAGTGCGAGACCAGCGCGGTCTGGTCCAGCATCTGGACCTGGCCGACCATCTCGTCGAACGTCTTGTAGCCGAGCTGCGCCATGATCTCACGGACTTCCTCGGCGACGAAGAAGAAGTAGTTGATGACGTGCTCGGGCTGGCCGGTGAAGCGCTTGCGCAGCACCGGATCCTGGGTCGCGACGCCGACCGGGCAGGTGTTGAGGTGGCACTTGCGCATCATGATGCAGCCTGCCGCGATCAGGGGCGCGGTGGCGAAGCCGAACTCGTCGGCCCCGAGCAGCGCGCCGATCACGACGTCACGGCCGGTGCGGAAGCCGCCGTCGACCTGAACCGCGATGCGGCTGCGCAGCTGCTGGCGCACCAGCGTCTGATGGGTCTCGGCAAGACCGATCTCCCACGGCGAGCCGGCATGCTTGATCGAGGTCAGCGGCGAGGCACCGGTGCCGCCCTCGAAGCCCGCGATGGTGACATGGTCGGCGCGCGCCTTGGCGACGCCGGCGGCAACCGTGCCGACGCCGACTTCCGACACCAGCTTCACCGAGACCTGGCCGTCCGGATTGACGTTCTTGAGGTCGTAGATCAGCTGGGCGAGGTCTTCGATCGAGTAGATGTCGTGGTGCGGCGGCGGCGAGATCAGGCCGACGCCCGGCGTCGAATGCCGGACGCGTGCGATCGTCGCGTCGACCTTGTGGCCGGGCAACTGGCCGCCTTCGCCGGGCTTGGCACCCTGCGCCATCTTGATCTGCATCATGTCGGAGTTGACGAGGTATTCCGTCGTCACGCCGAACCGGCCCGAGGCGACCTGCTTGATCGCCGAGCGCATGCTGTCGCCGTTGGGCATCGGCTTGAAGCGGTCGGACTCCTCGCCGCCTTCGCCGGTGTTCGACTTGCCGCCGATCCGGTTCATCGCGATCGCGAGCGTGGTGTGCGCCTCGCGCGAGATCGAGCCGAACGACATTGCGCCGGTCGAGAACCGCTTGACGATATCCTTGGCCGGCTCGACGTCCTCGAGCTTGACCGGCTTGCGCTTGTCGTCCTCGGCGCTCTTGATCCGGAACAGGCCGCGCAGCGTCAACAGACGCTCGGACTGCTCGTTGAGGATCTTGGCGAACGCCCGGTAGCGCTCCTGCGAATTGCCGCGCACGGCGTGCTGCAGCGTCGAGACCGATTCCGCGGTCCAGGCGTGGTCCTCGCCGCGGGTGCGGTAGGCATATTCGCCGCCGACATCGAGCGCGCTCTTGTAGATCTGGCCGTCACCGAACGCGTCGGTGTGGCGCCGCACCGTCTCCTCGGCGATCTCACCGAGGCCGACGCCCTCAATCCTTGTGTGGGTGCCGGCAAAATACTTGGCGACGAAGTCCGCCTTCAGGCCGACCGCGTCGAAGATCTGCGCGCCGCAATAGGATTGGTAGGTCGAGATGCCCATCTTGGACATCACCTTGAGCAGGCCCTTGCCGATCGACTTGATGTAGCGCTTGACGATCTCGTAGTCGTCGAGCGCGCCGGGCAGCCGGTCCTTCATCGCGAGGATGGTTTCGAACGCGAGATAGGGATTGATCGCTTCGGCGCCGTAGCCGGCGAGGCAGGCGAAATGATGCACCTCGCGCGGCTCGCCGGATTCCACGACGAGGCCGACCGAGGTGCGCAGGCCGGTGCGGATCAGGTGATGATGCACGGCGGCGCAGGCCAGCAGCGACGGGATCGGAATCCGGTCGGTGCCGGTCATGCGGTCCGACAGGATGATGATGTTGATGCCCTCGCGCACCGCGCCCTCGGCGCGCGCGCAGAGCTCGTCGAGCACCTGCTCCATGCCCGCCGCGCCGAAGCCGGCGTGGAAGGTGGTGTCGAGCGTGCGCGACTTGAAGTGGGTCTCGGCGACGTCGGAGATCGAACGGATCTTTTCCAGATCCGCGTCGGTCAGGATCGGCTGCCGCACCTCGAGGCGCTTGGTCGAGGCGACGCCCTGCAGGTCGAACAGGTTCGGCCGCGGCCCGATGATCGAGACGAGGCTCATGACGATTTCCTCGCGGATCGGATCGATCGGCGGGTTCGTCACCTGCGCGAAGTTCTGCTTGAAGTAGGTGAACAGCTGCTTCGGCTTGTCGGACAGCGCCGAGATCGGCGTGTCGTTGCCCATCGAGCCGGCGGCTTCCTCGCCGGTGGCGGCCATCGGCGTCATCAGGATCGCGATGTCTTCCTGGCTGTAGCCGAACGCCTGCTGCCGATCGAGCAGCGGCAGGTTGGAGCGCACGCCCTTGGCCGGCGCATCCGGCAGCTCCTCGAGCTGGATCTGGGTGCGATGCAGCCAGTCGCTGTAGGGATGGCTCTTGGCGAGGTCGGCCTTGATCTCGTCGTCGGGAATCAGGCGGCCCTGCTCGAGGTCGACGAGCAGCATCTTGCCGGGCTGCAGCCGCCACTTGGTGACGATCTGGTCCTCCGGAATCTTCAGCACGCCCATTTCGGACGCCATCACGATGCGGTCGTCCTTGGTGACGAGATAGCGCGCCGGGCGCAGGCCGTTGCGATCGAGCGTGGCGCCGATCTTGCGGCCGTCGGTGAAAGCGATCGCGGCCGGGCCGTCCCACGGCTCCATCAGCGCGGCATGATATTCGTAGAACGCACGGCGCTGCTCATCCATCAGGGGATTGCCGGCCCACGCTTCCGGAATCATCATCATCACGGCGTGCGGCAGCGAGTAACCGCCCTGCACCAGGAATTCGAGCGCGTTGTCGAAGCAGGCGGTGTCGCTCTGGCCTTCATAGGAGATCGGCCAGAGGCGGCTGATGTCCTTGCCGTAGAGCTCCGAATGCACGGAAGCCTGCCGCGCCGCCATCCAGTTGACGTTGCCGCGCAGCGTGTTGATTTCGCCGTTATGGGCGATCATCCGGTACGGATGCGCCAGCGACCAGGTCGGGAAGGTGTTGGTCGAGAAGCGTTGATGCACCAGCGCCAGCGCGCTGTCGAAGTCGGCCTCGTGCAGGTCGGGATAGTACTTGCCGAGCTGGTCGGCGAGGAACATGCCCTTGTAGATCACGGTGCGGCACGACAGCGAGCACGGATAATAGCCCGCCATGCCGCGGTCGCGGCGCTGATAGATCGCCTGCGAGATCGACTTGCGCAGGATGTAGAGGTGGCGCTCGAAATCGTCCTCGGTCTTGGCCGCACCATTGCGGCCGATGAAGACCTGCATGTGGTAGGGCTCGGTCGGCTTCACGGTGACGCCGAGCGAGGAATTGTCTGACGGTACGTCTCGCCAGCCGAGCAGCTTGAAGCCCTCGTTCTTGATCTCGTCGGCGATGATGCTCTTGATCACGTTACGCCAGGCGGCATCGCGCGGCATGAACAGCGCGCCGATGGCGTATTCGCCGGGCTGCGGCAGCTTGAAGCCGAGCTCCGCGGTCTTGCGCGCGAAGAAGGCGTGCGGGATCTGCACCAGGATGCCGGCGCCGTCACCGGCGCGCGGATCGGCGCCGACGGCGCCGCGATGCTCGAGGTTGCACAGGATGTTCAGCGCGTCGGAGACGATCTGGTGCGACTTCTGGCCCTTGATGTTGGCGATGAAGCCGACGCCGCAGGAATCCTTTTCCAGGCTCGGATCAAACAGGCCTTCGGCTTCCGGGCGCCAAGTATGCAACTCACGCGCGGGCTCGGCGGCTTTCGAGTCCGCGGTCGCCGACAGCGTTCCTGCCACGATGTTTTCGCGCTCGAATTCCGACCCGCTCATGTGTCCTCTCCCTTTCGTAAGGGCCCCACCATATTTGGCGCACCTTGGACGTTGCGGCACCCACCGGGCCACCGCTCGTCCGCCGCGAGCCGCATTTTCCTAAATTCAGACGACGGGCGTTTCAACGTCCCCTGAGGGACGGCCCTGCCTGCAGCATTCTCGGAGCTCGGGGCGCCGAGGTCTCGTTGCAATCCCTATGCCGGGATGGCCGCGAAATTGAGACAGCTTTGCTGTCCTAACCACGACCTTGCCAAATTTTTGTCTATCACACAAGCGCGAGGAAGTCCTCGCCCGCATGCTCGGATCGAACGGCTCGGCGGGCCGCGCCGCCGCCCCTGATTCGAAGCAAACACGCCGTGATCTGGCCCAAGGAGCGACCAAGGACCGCCGAATTTGAAACTGAAATTTTGCCCCGGGGCAAGCCGGCAAGAGAGCGGGAACGCTCCCAAGGGCGGGCAGACAGGAGTTACGGCGATGAAGTTGTTCACAGGTTCGGTTGCTGCCGCGGCCCTCGCGCTCAGCGCAGCCGCGGCCGAGGCCCAGCTGGCGACGCCCGCCCGGATCGGCAGCCCGCTTCTGGTCAGGGTATCCGACATGGACGGGCCCTATGCCGCCATGCCCGAGGTTCCGCCGCCGCCGCGCTACGGCCGTGTGCCGAGCCTGTTGCCGCCAGTCGAGGTCTACACCGTGCTGCGCGAGAACGGCTATCTGCCGCTTGGCGCGCCCCGGCAGCGCGGGTTCGTCTACACGATCTCGGTGATCGACCAGGGCGGCGACGACGGCCGGCTGGTGATCGATGCCCGCGACGGCCACATCATCCGCTTCACGCCGGCCTCTCGGCTCGGGGACAATTACGAAGAGGAAATGAGCGCGACCGACGGTCCCGCCGGGCCGATGCCGCGGCCAATCCAGGCCCGGGTGCCGCGCCCGCCACTCCCGATCCCGCATGTCGCCAGCCGCGTGCCGGTGCCCAAACGGAGCCCGCTCTCAGCCAAGGCCCAGGCTCCAGCCCCGGCTGCCCAGGTTCCGGCGGCGGCAGCCCAGGCTCCCGCCCCGGCGGCTCAGGCCGCCGTCCCGCAGGCGGCCACGCCGCAGCCTGCCCAGGCAGCCGCACCCGCGCCGGCTGAGCAGGCCGCAGCCCCAAAGCCGGCCGAGGCCCAGGCTGTGCCGCAAGCCGTCCAGCAAGCCGAGGCTCCGACCGTCGGTCAGGGGGCTCCGCCGCCGGCGCCTGCGCCCGCGATCCTGCCGACCCAGGCAATGCCCAAGGTGCAGGGATTGGAGTAGCGGTTACCGGCAACAAAAAACGCCCCGGTTTCCCGGGGCGTTTTCGCGATCAGCCAATATCTGCTGACGCGGGGTTTGTTGCTTAGGCGGCGACCTTGCCGGCCGAGCCGTCAACGACCTGCGGGGCCTTCTCGCCGCCGCCGATCGGAATGCTGCGCGGCTTCTTGGCCTCGGGAATCTCGCGGACGAGATCGACGTGGAGCAGACCGTTCTCGAGCGAGGCGTTCTTCACCTGCACGAAGTCGGCAAGCTGGAAGACGCGCTCGAAGGCGCGGGAGGCGATGCCGCGATAGAGCACTTCGGAGCCGTTGCCGGAGTTCTCGTTGGCGCTCTTCTCGCCCTTGATCGTCAGCGTGTTCTCCTTCGCGACGATCGAAAGCTCGGCCTGCGAGAAGCCGGAGACCGCGACGCTGATCCGGTAAGCATTCTCGCCGGTGCGCTCGATGTTGTAGGGGGGATAGCCGGGGCTGCCGTCCGAGGTCACCTGATCGAGCAGGTTGAAGAGGCGGTCGAAGCCGACGGTGGAACGATAAAACGGAGTCAGGTCGTAGCTACGCATAGGAATAGTCCTCCATTGAGCGACTGTTTCAGTTACCCGCCCGCCATCGGGCCGGGCTTAGATGTGTGCAGCCTGATGTTTCGGTTCCGAAACACTGGTAGCGGCCTGCACGGAGGTGATATGGGAGGGGTCACGTCGCGTTCAAGAGGCGGAAACCGCGTCGCATTTTTCGGCGCCGGCGTCCTTGATCTCCACCCTGTCTCACCACTCCGGTCCCCTTCATGACGCTCGTCTCGATTCCCGCCAACCCGGTTCCGGACGACGTTGTCAGTGGCACCATCAAGACACCAGACGGCGCCGAGTTGCGCTTTGCACGCTGGGCGCCGCCGCCCGGCCGCAAGGGCACGGTCTGCGTGTTCGGCGGGCGCGGCGAGATGATCGAAAAATATTTCGAGACCGTGCGCGATCTGCGCGACCGCGGCTTTGCGGTGGCGATGATCGACTGGCGCGGGCAGGGCCACTCGTCGCGGCGGCTGCGCGATCCCCGCAAGGGCTATGTGCGCGACTTCGCCGACTACGAGGTCGACGTCGAGACCTTCGTGCAGCAGGTGGTGCTGCCGGATTGCCCGCCGCCCTATTTCGCGTTGGCGCATTCGATGGGCGGTGCGGTGATGCTGCGCCTCGCGCATGCCGGCAAGCGCTGGTTCGATCGCATGGTGCTGTCGGCGCCGATGATCGACCTGCCGCGCCGCCGCGTGTCGTTCTTCCCGAGCGCGCTGCTTCGGATCATGCGGCTGGCCGGGCAGGGCGGCCGCTACGTTCCCGGCGGCGGCGACGAACTGGTCGGCCTCGCGCCCTTCATCGGCAATCCCGTGACCAGCGATCCGGTGCGCCACGCCCGCAACGCGGCGATCCTGGAAGAAGATCCGACGCTCGGCATCGCGGCGCCGACGATCGCCTGGGCCGACACCGCGTTCACCGCGATGCGCACCTTCCGCGGCATGTCGTATCCGTCCGAAATCCGCCAGCCGATCCTGATGCTGGCTGCGAGCAATGACGAGGTGGTGTCGACGGCCGCGATCGAGGAGTTCGCCTATCACTTGCGCGCCGGCTCGCATCTCGTGATCGCCGGCTCCAAGCACGAAATCCTGCAGGAGCAGGACCGCTACCGCGGTCAATTCTGGGCGGCGTTCGACGCGTTCGTGCCCGGCACGCCGCTGTTCAAGTGAGGCATGGCGTTTCCGCGCGAAGTGGACACTGGTTCGCGTGAAGAAAACGCGTCAAACAACAATCTAGCGCTGTAGCAGCGCGACGATCCGATCGGGAAAGCGCTTGTCCACGAACAGCGTCCTGACCTCGGCGACGCTGAGATAGCGGTCCTTGCCTTCGCCCTTGCCCATGATGTCGAGCAGCACCGGCCACTCGCCGAGCATCAGGAGCGGATAGTAGCAGTGCACGATGCCGTAAGACGGCGGATGCTCGTCCTTGGCGCGCCGGAAGTTCGCCGTCATGAAAGTCTTGATCTCGGCGGCCGACAGCCCGCGTTCGACGCTGCCGTCGGGGGCCTTGTAATCCTTGCCGAAGGTCGCGAGCCGCGCGATCTCGTCCTCATGGACCACCGCGTGCTGGTCGAGGATGCGCGAGCCGGCGCCGTGCTTGTCGAGTGGGCCGTTGCGCAACGCGTCGAGAATGGCGCCCTGGAACAGGCTGCGCAGCTGGCTGAAAGGACCGAGGCCGTTGGCGATCTGCGCCACCATGAAGATCTTCGCCCGTGCGGTGAACCCCTCGAACCCGGTCTTGCCGGTTGCGCGTCCGATGGTGCCGGTCAGTTCGGGCAGCGGCACGATATGGCCGCCGACATAGTTGCCGGCGACGAGCGCCCGCAGGAACGGGCAGGGATTGTCAGGGGAAATCTGCGGGGCGGGCGCCGTGCTTGCAGCCGTATCGGACATCAAACCACATCCTGAAAAGCGTCAGCTTAAAAAGCATCCATTACCGGTGGATGAATTCGCTCAGGAGTCGACGGCGAATTTCGATGTGGACGCAACCAGAGCGAGTTTGCCGAACGGAAGGCCGGCTTTCAAGAGGCCGTCGCGATAATGCGCGATGTCGGCCGGGTTCTTCCAGTGGAAATTGCGCAAGTGACGTTCGACCGTCAGCTCCGGATGGTTGGCGAGCAGGGCCTCGGCTGCCTGCGCGGCCTCGTCGGCGCGGCCGAGTTGGGCGAGCGCTGCGGTGCGCACCGCAAGGCACTGCAGATGGTTCGGGTTCAGATACAGCCCCTCGCGCGACCACGACAGCGACGCGTCATATTGCCCGAGCAGATAATGGCTGAACGCGTTCAGCGCCGCCCATTGGTAGCGCGGGTCGCTGTTGCCGCGCTGGACCGCCGTCGAGAACAGATCGACCGCCTTGCGATGGTCGCCGATCACCATGTGGCAGATTCCCAGCACGCCGCGCGCGCCCATGTCGTAGGGGTTGAGCTCGATCGCCCGCTTGATGGCGTCCATCGCGGCTTCGTAGTGGCCCTGCATCGCGTGCAGGTAGGCCAGCAGCGAAAACGCGAACGAGGAGCGCGGGTCGAGCCGCACGCTGCTCTCGGCCAGGCTGACCGACGAGGCCCACAATTCGCGCGTGCTCGGAATCCAGCCGAACTGGATGCTCTGGATCTGGATCAGCGCGAGATAGGCGCGCGCGATCGACAGCGCGGGGTCGAGCTCGATCGCCTCCTTGAACAGCGCGATCGCGGTCTCGCAATCGTCCTTGGTCTGCTGATAGTAGTGCGACAGACCCTTCAGGAAGCGATCCCACGCCGTCAGCTCGGCGTTCGGCGAGCGCGCCGGTGCCGAGGCCTCGGCGCGATAGATCTCCTGCGCGACGGCGGCGGAGAGATTCGCGGTGATCTCGTCCTGCATCGCGAACAGGTCGCCCATGTCGCGGTCGTAGCGGCCGGTCCACAGCTGCTCGCCCTTCTCGGGCGCGATCAGTTCGGCGGAGACGCGGATCTTGTTGCCGGCGCGCCGTACCGAACCCTGGATCAGATAGGTTGCGTCGATCTCGCGCGCGATCAGCCGCGTCGAGACGTTCTTGCCCTTGTAGGCGAAGGTCGAGTTGCGGCTCAGCACGCGATAGAAGGACTGCAGCGACAGCGCGTGGATCAGGTCCTCGGTCAGGCCGTCCGAGAAATATTCGTCGGCGCCGCCGCTGAGATTGTCGAACGGCAGCACGCCGACGATTGCGGTCCGGTATTGCCCCGGCAGATGCGGGCCGTCGTCCGGAACCTGCTCCTGGGCATCGGACCCGGCCGGCGCCCAGGTCCAGACATTGACCGGCTCGGCGATGTTCTTGAAGCGGTGCGGGCCGGCGTCGACGAGGGTGACGGCAAGCCGCCGTCCCGCTTCGGTGCGGGCCTTGTCCGACACCGCGATGCCGCCCGGCGTTGCGACTGTCTCGAGACGGACCGCGATGTTGACGTCGTCGCCGAACACCTCGTCCTCGTCGGCCATGACGTCGCCCATGTGGACGCCCATCCGGAAGTGCATGGCGCGGTCGGCCGGCAGATGTTCATTGCGCTCGGCCATCAGGGTCTGCATCGCGACGGCGGCCTCGATCGCGCCGATGATGCTCGGAAATTCCAGCAGGAAGCCGTCGCCGGTGTTTTTGACGATTCGGCCGCCATGGTTGAGGATGATCGGGTAGATCGCGCTGCGGTGCGCCTTGAACGAGGCATGCGTCCCCGCCTCGTCGGCACCCATCATGCGGGAATAGCCGGCGATGTCAGCGCAAAGAATGGCAGCGAGCCGTCTTTCCATGTCTCCTGTGCCCTGGAATGGCCACTTAGCCGAGGTGACCGAATCCGATACTTACAAGACAGGCCGGGTCCGGCGGAAGCCCGGTTTGCAGGCACCTATAATGCAAGTAGCAGGAATTGGCACGCGACCAACGGATGGTACGGTCGTTTCTCTACTGAATTCGTGTGTCGCTGGGATGGCGCCGGCCGGCGGATCATCCTTTCCGGCCGGTTACTTGCATAGGTTAACGTCGCTGACATGCTGGGAATTCACGAGCTTTGGCTGTTCGTCCTGTCCGGGCTGCTGCTCAACGTCACACCGGGGCCGGATACCGCCTATATCATCGGGCGCACGATTCAGCTCGGATGGCGCGGCGGAGCCGCTGCGGCGATCGGAATCAGCTGCGGTTGCCTGGTCCATGTGCTGGGTGCGGCGATCGGCCTGTCGGCGCTGCTGATGGCGTCGTCGACCGCGTTCCTGGCCGTCAAGCTGGTCGGCGCGGCCTATCTGGTGCTGACCGGACTGCAGATGCTGCTGGCGCGCGCCAAGCCAATCGCTGACATCACGGGGCAGGGCGGCGAGACCTCGATCTCGCGTGTGTTCTGGCAGGGGGCGCTGACCAATATCCTCAACCCCAAGGTGGCGCTGTTCTTCCTGGCTTTCCTGCCGCAATTCGTGGCGGCCGATTCGCCGCACAAGACGCTCGCCTTCCTGGTGCTCGGGCTGATCTTCATCACCGGCGGCACGCTGTGGTGCCTTGGTCTTGCGGCCTTCGCGGCGCGGGCTGCCGGCCGCATCAGGCAATCGGCCGGCGTGATCGCCTGGATCAACCGCTCGCTCGGCGCGCTCTTCATTTATCTCGGCGTCCGCGTCGCGACGCTGGAGGCGCGCTAGCGCGCGCCTTGGCGCTCTGGCTGTGCCGCTCTAGCCGTGGATCTTGAGCAGCGCGCTGCCGGCGAGATAGATGCCGAGCAGGATCATCGAGATCAGGAACCAGCGGCGGAACACCTCAGGCTGCATCCGTGTGCGAACCGCCTGGCCGATGAACATGCCGGTGAACGACGCCGCCATCGCGACCGCGCCGGGCAGCGCGGTGGCCGCCGTCAGCAGGCCCGATGCCGTGAGGTTGAACGCGAGCGCCACGGTCGCGGTGGTGAAGAACACGCCGAGCGCCTGCACCAGTTCGTCCTTCTCCATGCCGATCGCCTGCATGAACGGCATCGAGGGGATGACCTGAACGCCGGTCGCCGCCGAGATCAGCCCGGTGATGACGCCGACGATGCCGCCGATCCATTTCTCGTCGCGCCGCGCGACCTTGAAGCTGAACCTGCTCAGGCCGACGATCGCGTAGATCACCAGCAGCACGCCCAGCACGACGGTGCCGTAGGCCGCGTATGGCCCGGTCAGCAGCCCGGCATTGATCCAGATCCCCGCCGCGGTGCCGAGCATCAGCGGCCACAGCCGCTTGAGGATGTCGCGCAGATAGGGACCGACGAAGGTCTGCCAGATATTGGTGACGATCGCCGGCACGATCACGATCGCAATCGCCTGGCCCGGCGCCATCGTGGTTGCGAGCAGCCCCATCGCGACCGTCGGCAGGCCGAGGCCGAGCGTACCCTTGACGAAGCCGGCGAGCAGGAAGGCGAAGGCGATGAAGATCAGGAGATGGTCGACCATGGCGGCACATTGACCGATCGATGCGAACGGCACAATCTGGAGGTTACGGAGTTAGCCTTCGGGTAGTCCGAAGGTATGGGGCGGGAAACGTCATGCGGTTCGACCTGACCGACTTGCAATTGTTCATCGCGGTTTCCGATGCGCGCAGCATCACGCAGGGCGCGGCGCGCGCGAACCTTGCGCTGGCTTCGGCCAGCGAGCGGATCAAGGGCCTCGAGGAGGCGCTCGGCGTCGCACTGCTCAAGCGCGGCCGCCGCGGCGTCGAACTGACTGCGGCGGGCGAGAGCCTGCTCGGCCACGCCCGCATCGTGATCCACAATGTCGAGGCGCTGCAAAGCGATCTCGCCGCCTATGCCAGCGGCGTGCGCGCCAACGTGCTGCTGCTCGCCAACACCTCGGGCCTGTCGGAGCATCTGCCGCGCGCGCTCGCGGCCTTCCTGCACGAGCATCCCGACATCAGCGTCGACGTCGAGGAGCGCGAGAGCACCGATATCGCGACCGCGATCGCCAGCGGTGCCGCCGATCTCGGCTTCGCGGCGGAACACGCGCTGCCCGACAGCGTCGAGCGCTTCCTGTTCAGCGAGGACCGCCTGATGCTGGTGGCGTCGCGGCGCAGCGATCTTGGCGGCCGCCGCCAGATCGACTTCCAGGAGGTGGTCGGCCGCGATTTCGTCGGGCTCACGGCAACGTCCGCGCTGCAGGTTCATATCTCGCGGCACGCCGCAAAGCTCGGTGCGCGGCTGCGCTTCCGCGCCCGCCTGCGCGGCTTCGATGCGATCTGCCAGATGGTCGCCGCCGATGTCGGCATCGCCGTGATCCCGGAGACCGCGGCGCGCCGCTGCGCGGCGTCGATGCCGATCACGACGATAAGGATCCGCGACGCCTGGGCCAACCGCCGCCTGACGATCTGCGCGCGCAGCTTCAAGGCGCTGCCGCGGGCAGCCAAGCAGCTCGTGGACTATCTGCGCGCCGAAGCGCAGCGCTGACGGCTGGCTCATTTCGTCGTCACCACGCCGGCGTCCTGAATCACCTTCGCCCATTTCCTGATGTCGGCAGCGATGAAGTCGCGGAAATGCTCCGGCGTGTCGCCGGCCAGCGTCAGCCCTTGCTCGGCGAGCTTTTGCTTGACGATCGGATCGGCCATCGCCGCAGTGGCGAGCTGGTTCAGCCTGGCGACGATCGCCTGCGGCGTTCCGCCCGGCGCGACCATGCCGTACCAGTTCTCGATAATCAGGTCGGGCATGCCGGCTTCCGCGGTGGTCGGCACGTCGTTCACCGCCGGCGCGGCGCCGCGATGGGGCACGTGCACGATGTCGACCTTGGCCGTCAGCTTGAACAATTCGCAGGCGAGATGCGGCAGGCTGCCGGGGCCGGAGGAGGCGAAGTTGAGCTTGCCCGGCTGCGCCTTGGCGAGCGCGACCAGTTCGTTCATGTTCTTCGCCGGCACGTTGGCGGCGACCACCAGCATCTCCGGCACCGTCGCGACCAGCGTCACCGGCGCGAGGTCCTTCAGCGTGTCGTAGGCGACCTTCTCCATGCTCGGGCTGATCGCCAGCGCGCCCGCGCTCGCGATCGCGACCGTGTAGCCGTCGGGCGCGGCCTTCGCGACTACGTCGGTGCCGAGCACGCCGCCCTGGCCGGCGCGGTTGTCGACGATGACGGGTTGCCTTGCGAGCTCCGAGAGCTTCTGCCCGATCACCCGTGCGATGATGTCGTTCGGCCCGCCGGGCGGGAACGGCACGATCAGCCGGAGCGGCTTGGTCGGGAAATCCTGGGCCGAAGCGGTGACGGGCGCGAGAAGCAGGAGAAGGGCCGCCAACAGCCTGCCGCACATCGTCATGTCGCCCATCCCTGACTTTTCTGGTTGCGGTCAGGATGGGCGTAGATCAGGCGCCCGGCAACTCAAGAATCAGGCCAGGAACTCAGGCGTTCAGCAGCTTCATCGCCGCTTCGTGCACGCGCGGGTCGCCGGCCGCGATGATGCGGCCGCCGCTTTGCGCCGGCTTGCCGTCCCAGGTGGTGACGATGCCGCCGGCGCCGGTGACGATCGGGATCAGGCCGGCAATGTCGTAAGGCTTCAGCTCGGTCTCGACCACGAGGTCGAGATGGCCGGCCGCGAGCATGCAATAGGAGTAGCAGTCGCCGCCATAGCGCGACAGGCGCGCCGCGTTCTCGATGCGGCCGAAGCGGGCGCGGTCATCCGGATTCATCAGCAGCGGGCTCGTGGTGAAGACGGTTGCCTCCTTCAGCGAGGCGCAGCGCCGCACCGAGAGCCGCCGTTCGCCCGACGGGCCGGAGTAATGCGCCGAGCCATTGTCGCCGGAGAAGCGCTCGCCGATATAGGGCTGGTGCATCATGCCGAATACCGGCGTACCTTTGTGCAGCAGCGCGATCAGTGTGCCCCAGATCGGAAAGCCGGCGATGAAGGATTTCGTGCCGTCGATCGGATCGAGCACCCAGACATAGTCGGCGTCCTCGCGCTCATTGCCGAACTCCTCGCCGACGATGCCGTGCTGGGGGAAGTTCGACTTGATCAGCCGCCGCATCACGGCTTCCGCCGCCCGGTCGGCCTCGGTGACCGGATCGAAATCGTTCGAACTCTTGTTGTCGACCGAGAGCGAGGTGCGGAAGAAGGGCAGGATGGTTTCGCCGGATGCGGTCGCGAGGCGGCCGATGAAGGCGGTAAAGTCGATGACCGTCACGGCATGTCCCTGAACTGCGCAAACGACGCGGTAGAAATCGGATGCGTTCTTGCCTAGCTCAATCCGGCGCGGCGCGCACGATTAACGGAGTGTTATCCAGCCCGACGACGCGGTTCCGGACTTTCGATTTGGCTTCGGATTCGAAAGCGCACCGGGTCTCGGCCCCGATCACGAAGTTGCGAATTCTGGTATACAAGCTATGCGCGGAGCGCCGACCGATCGGGGCTTCTCTTGTAAGGTATTGATCCTACATACGGAAAGCCGCTCCTGCCGGCCTGTTGCAGTTTCGCCAGACTTTCCAACATTACCCAAGAAATGTTTCGAAAGTTCTTGCGTTTTGTGCAGCGCGGTCGCATATTGTTGCGGTGCGGTAGCGCCTTGCGCTATCGCTGCCCTCCTTGGGCGTTTCCTCCCTAGACTTGGGCCGCTTGTTCATTCAAGCGGCCCTTTTTTCTTGGGCCGTCGTTTCCGCAAGTGAACTGAGAATCCAGTTCGGCGCTTTATCGCGCCGCCAACTTGAATTCCTGGTTCATGACTTCGTCGGGATCGCAGTGCCCGACGAAGGATTGATTACTCCGCAGCCGCCTGGAACGGGCCGAGATCGCCGAACGGGATTTTCGCGAGCGCATCCGCCAGGGCGGCGAAGTCGGCGGCCACCTGCGCGAAGCGCGGCCCGCGCTCGCGCCGCCGCTCATCCATATAGACCGCGCGGTTGAGCTCGATCTGCACGGTGTGCAGGCCGCTCGCCGGGTTGCCGTAATGCTCGGTGATGAAGCCGCCGGCATAGGGCTTGTTGCGGCCGATCGAATAGCCGAGCGAACTCATGATCTCCTCGACGAGGTCGGGCAAGAGCGGCGCGCAGCTGGTGCCGTAGCGGTCGCCGATCACGACGTCGGGCCGGCGCGGCTCGTCACGCGACACGCCGACCGACGGCATCGAGTGGCAGTCGACCACGATCACCGCGCCGAACGCCTGGTGCGCCTTGTTGATCAGCCGGCGCAGCGCGCGGTGATAGGGCTTGTAGAGCACCTCGATCCGGCGCAGTGCATCGTCGACATCGAGCCGCTCGCGATAGATCTCCTGGCCGTCGCCGACCACGCGCGGGATGGTGCCGAGGCCGCCGGCCACCCGCATCGAGCGCGTATTGGCGAAGCTTGGCAGCCGCCCGGTGAACATCCGCGGGTCGAGCTCGTAGGGCTCGCGGTTCACATCGACATAGGAGCGCGGGAAGTTGACCCGCACGATCGGAAAGCCGCGATCGCTGAGGCCCGCGATCAGCTCGTCCATGAACGAGTCTTCGGAGCGGCGCAGCGACACCACATCGATTCGCGACGCCTCGAGGAATTCGGCCGGGTAGACCGAGCCCGAATGCGGGGAATTGAAGATGATGGGCGCGCGCCAGGCCTGCGGCTCAACGATCTCGAACGGGGGCGACAACTCGCCAGCAAATTCGGTCATTCCCTTGGCGCCGTCCCTTGCGTCCGCCTCGCCCCGCAACAACTGAGTCTGCCGGAAAAGCGGAGATTTATGGGCAGACATTGTCGGTAATCGCGATCATTCTGCCAAGTGAAAAGAGTGTGGTTTCAGCTGGAACGCGTCTTAAAAGCAGCAAATGCGGCCCCCGGTTGATTCGATGTCCGGTTCAGTCCACAAATGGGTGGCGCGCATTTGCCGCTGGCTTGACGCAAATTTCACCCGAAATTTACCGTCTGTCGGGCTAACTGTTCGGACTGCTCCTCAAGCCGGATTCGACGATTCCTGCCATGCCGAAAATACTTCTCGCCGAAGACGACACCGATATGCGCCGCTTCCTGGTCAAGGCGCTCGAAAACGCGGGTTTCAAGGTCTCGCCGCACGACAACGGCATGTCGGCCTACCAGCGGCTGCGCGAGGAGCCGTTCGAAATGCTGCTCACCGACATCGTGATGCCCGAGATGGACGGCATCGAGCTGGCGCGCCGTGCCTCGGAACTCGATCCCGATATCAAGATCATGTTCATCACCGGCTTTGCCGCGGTGGCCCTGAATTCCGATTCGGAGGCGCCGAAAAACGCCAAGGTGCTGGCCAAGCCCGTGCACCTCAGGGAATTGGTTAGCGAAGTGAACAAGTTGCTGGCGGCCTGATTCGCCAAAAAACCTTCACTTTGTATCCTTGCCTGCCCCGCCGCCGTCCGTTATAGGGACCCGATCCAAATACGCTTTGGGTGCGTAGCTCAGCGGGAGAGCACTACCTTGACATGGTAGGGGTCACAGGTTCGATCCCTGTCGCACCCACCATCCTTCGCTCGCGCAGCGAGAGAAGGATGCCGCGCCGAAGCCCGACCGGCGGAGGCGGGCTTGTGGCCGCGAACTTCGGCCCGGCAGGCCACGCGTCACAACGACGAAGTCGTGGTTTCTGCTTCAACCTGTCAAACAGCGCGATGTCATCCGCGCAGGCGGGTATTCCAGAGACAGCAGTGTTTGAACCAGGGGCCGCGGCTCCCTCCAGGCGTCGTCCCTGCGAAAGCAGGGACCCATACTCCGCAGCGGATGCTGTTGAAGGGATTCGTCGTTCAGTCATCGCGCAACAATCACCTTCGGTGGCTATGGGTCCCTGCTTTCGCAGGGACGACACTGAGTGTGTTGCACTGCCGGCGAGTCATACGCCCGCATTCGCTGACATCGTTTTTGTCCGAGCTTGGCCCCCGCTATGGAGGGCGGTCGGACGGAAGCCGGTAGCGCCACGTTTCGCCGGCGAGAACCCCGCGCTGTCGACGCACAACGGAGGGCCATTCGGAGCGAACCATGCTCAGGACCGCAGCATCGGCGGACGGACCTTCATCGGCCGCGAAATATGCGCGAAGCCTTCCTTCGCAGCGGAAGCCGAGGGCGGCGTAGAGATCAAGCATGTGCCTCAGGCGCCAGTCCAGATGCAGCTCGGTCCGCTCGACGTCGAGCACCTCGAACGCATACCGCGTCATGAGATGTGCAACGTGACTGACGAGCACGGCCTCGTCCAGCCGTCCGATGCTCCAGATGGGGGCGAACGTAGCCCGCTTTTCGTGCCGGTCGATCGCGCCGAACCCGGAAACGCCGAGCAGGTCTCCCGATCCCGCGGCCTCGATTGCGAACGCGGCTGCGGTGTCGACCTGGTCCCGTGCCGCCGGCAGGCGCGCGGTGTTCGGGCGGTCAGATGTGCCGCGATCGAGCCGCCGCAGCATGGCTGCGTCGCGAAGCTGCTGCGCGCGCGATGACTGCGGGCCGGTGATCCTGGTCAACAGGATGCGGTCGGTGGCGAGGCTCGCATGGTTGCTCGACGGGTACATGCCCTATTGACGCACCCGATCAGCATGCCGTCAAATGACCCGAACGCCAGTTCATATGCAAATTGGTCATGCCCCTGAATCCAAGACATATCGACCTGTTTCGAGAGGTCGTGCGCCACAACGGAATCACAAAGGCCGCCTTGAGCCTTCGGGTGGGGCAGCCTTTCATCAGCCGCGCGATCGCACGTCTCGAGCGCGAGATCGGTTTTGCGTTGTTCGAACGCGGGCGAGGCGGCGTCACGCTGACGCCGGAAGGCGAGATATTCCTGCGCGAGGTCGAGAGAAACCAGGCCGGCCTCGAGTATCTGGCGCGCGCCGCGCGTGGCATTCGCGAGCGCGGCAGCGGGACGCTCAGGATCGCATGTCTTCCGGCGTTCACCTATTCGTTGATGCCGCAGATCGTCAGCAGCTTCCTGCGGAAGAATCCCGACATCGTCGTATCCGTGGCTGTCCACAGCCCCGAGCGCGTCTGGAGTCTGGTGGCCTCGGGACAATGCGACGTCGGACTGGCGCGGCCGCAGGCGGGGTTTGCCGCGGTCGACGACGAGCTCCTCATGACAACGGAGGCGGTCTGCGTCCTGCCCCGCCAGCACCGGTTGCGCTCGAAGCGATCGATCGCAGCGCAAGATCTGCGGGGAGAGCCCATGATCGCAGCTTCCCCGAGCGCACCGCATCGATCCCGCTTTGAGCGCATCCTCGATGAGGCCAAGATCGAGATCAAGACGGTCGCGGAGATCCAGTACAGCATGCAGCGTTGTGCCCTGGTTGCGCAGGGACTGGGTTTCTCGATCGTCGACCCGATCGTGGCCCGGGATTTTGCAAGCTCCAGAATCGTACTCAAGCCGTTCGTGCCACGGCTGGAGATCGCCACCATGTTGCTGCTTCCTTCGCAGCGGCCGCGAAGCCGTCTCGCACTTCAATTCTGCGATCTGCTGCGCGCCGAAACCGCTGATTACAGGAAGTCCGCGCGCGTGCAGGCTTGAGAGACAGCGGCAAGGCTTTCTCTCGCGTTGCGCTCGGCATGATCTTGCGGGACGGCGCGAGCCGCCTGCGACGCAATCGCTTTGCTCAGCGCGCTGTGCTCGCAGAAAAATTCGACGGGCACTTGTGACTTTCGTCATCTCGACGCTCACATGTGAATGCCGCAGCGTGCGCGCGCATGTACGTATCGCGCGTGTTCGATTCGTACGGATTGCATTCACGTCGCACGCGGTGGATTGCCGCATGATTGGGCAAGAGCGTTCGCAATGCGATCATGCGCGGGATTCTCGATATGTCATCTACCGTGCTTAAGTCGCGCCTTTGCGGCGACATGCGTTTCGTCCAGGCGCGGAGATCGAGAAAATTTTCTGAAGACTCTGCGATGATGCGTTGCCCGATCGCATCGCATGAATGCAATCTTGGATTTCTGCACGCCGCGCGTTGCCGCCCCTCTGGTTCTCGCGCAGATTGTTCTCTAGATCAGTCAAGCCTGCTCGTGACGGAGCATCCGAGCCGGACACGGCAATGACGCGACAATGATGAACGCCATGTGCGAGCACGACTGCCAGAGGAACCTGCGTCAACCCTATCGGGAGCGGCCGGCGTAAGCCGTCGATGTCCGAATCCCGAAATGCCTCTTCCTTGTCTCCCCGAAATTCGCCGGTCTGTGAGCGGCCGGCGACGCAACCTTGGGAATGCGCTTCCGTTGAGCCAACGTTCGTCGTTCGCGCCAACGGGGCACGAAAGTACATGCAACCAGACGACAAGACGCCGGCACACGCAGCGCAGCTTCTGGAACACGTTCCCCTGCCGCGCGAGCCGCGGAACATCAGGGATATAACCCCCGCGCCGCCGCGGCTGTTCTCGACACGACACTATCCGCCCTCGGAGCAGTTCGAAGTTTGGAAGACGCGGATGGCTTCGCTGGTCGACGTTGCGCCACCGGAAGGTCATAACCCTGCGCACGGGTTCCTGGTGGAGTACCTGACCTGCAACATGGCCGATGTCGTCTTCACGTCGGGGCGATTCGCCGCGCAATCATTCGCCCGTGTCATCAAACCGTCGCATGGCACGCCGGTCGATATCTGGTGGCTGTACCGGGTGCGCTCCGGCGAAGCCCGCTTCGAGACCGCAGAGCGGCGGATTCACGCCGGGCCGGGCGCCATGTTCCTGATCTCGCTCGACGAGGATTTCCGCGGCAGCATCACGGACTATGACGGCCTGGTGCTGGGCTTGCCGCGCCAGTCGTTCGCCGATGTGGCCGATCGGCTCGACGGTGTCTGCAATATTCTACTCGAAGGCAACCTGATCGAATTGCTGGCCGATTATCTCGACCGGCTTGAAACGCGTATCATCCTCATGTCCGCGGACGAGTTGAGGCAGGCGGGGCGGGCGACCGCGCAGATGATCGCCGCGTGCATCCAGCTCTCCTCGGATCGGCTGGAGCAGGCGCGCGGCGCGATCGAGTCGGTGCTGTTCGAGCGTGCGCGTCTTTATATAGAGTCGCATCTCGCCGACTTCGACCTGACGCCGGACCGCATTGCGCAGCAATTGCGGATCTCGCGTTCTGCCCTCTACCGTGCATTCGAGAGCGTCGGCGGCGTTGCCGGCTACATCCTGCGCAAGCGGCTACGCGCGGCACATGCAGAACTTGTCTCGTCCGCCGAGAGGCAGGTGCAGGAGATCGCGTATCGCCACGGCTTCAAGCTGGCGTCCGATTTCACCCGCGCGTTCCGCCGCGAATTCGGCGTCAGCCCGCGCGAGATGCGCGAACGCATGCGCCGCCGATCAACTACCGGTTGAGATGTATGAAAACAACTCATGGTGCATCGAGCGAATCCTTCAACTTGTGAGACGATCTGCGTGTTATTTGGACGGCCTGCTGAGTGACGCTGGCAAAATTGTGTCTATCATTTTGCAACATGACGACTCGGGGCACATTGATGGGGCAGTCGAGCGAGCGCTGGGTGGCAAGATGCGCTCGTTGAATTCGACACATCGTTGGCCAGGACGGGACGATGATCGTGTGCACGATCATCGTTATTTTTTCGCGCGTGCGGCCGGCGGGCCCGCGCGGCGGCCCGGTCCATGGCGCGTCGCCTCCGGCGTCTGGACCAGATGTCGCGAAAGGGGCGCACCATGGCTGTCGCACACAACTCAACAAAATCGCTGAAGCGTCGAGGGCGCGCCGGCTTCGTCCGGAGCTGGGTCGCATCGGGCGATGCGGGCAGCACTTCGCTGCGGCGACGGCTGCTGGCCGTGCTGCGTCAGGCGCACCGTGTCCTTGGCGTGAAGCGGGATCGCTTAAGCCTCGGGTCACTGGGAATCGGCGGGTCGGCCGTCGCGACGGCACTCGCGTTAGCCGTCGCGGTGCTGACCGCCTCGGCCGCGAGCGCGGGAAGCGTGCAACTCGGTGGTGGAAGTGCGACCGGCACCGATTCCGTAGCGATCGATACCAATTCGTCAGCCAGCGGCCTGCGCGCCATCGCGATCGGAAGTGGAGCAAACGCGGCCGGCTTGGATGCCGTTGCCCAGGGCACCGGCACCAGCGCAGGCGCCCAGAACGCCATCGCGATCGGTTTTCAGTCGATCGCTTCACAGCTAAATTCGCTCTATCTCGGCTCGCGCACGGCCGCGGGAACCGGTGCGCTTGCTACGAGTGCCATCGGCATCGGCACGGACGTGACAGCATCTCAGGTCGACGCCATCGCGGTCGGGCGTTCATCCGTTGCGTCAGCGCAGTACTCCGTGGCCCTCGGCCTGAATGCCAAGGCAACGGGCACTGGCGGCGCGATGGCGCTGGGCCAGGGCACGGTCTCGAGTGGCGTCAACTCGGTCGCGCTCGGCGTTCAAGCCATCGCCACAGGCGCCGGCACCAGCGCCTTGGGCACCTTCGCCAATGCCACCGGAGGCAATGCTACCGCTGTCGGCGTCAGCTCCTTGGCGAGCGGCAACTATTCCTGGGCCGGAGGCTGGGCATCCGTTGCCTCGGCGGACAGTGCGACTGCGCTTGGCAAGCAGGCGACCGCGTCGGGGATCAACTCATTCGCCGGAGGCAGCTCCAGCAACGCAGCCGCAGATTTTGCCGTGGCTGTGGGCAATCAAGCGCAGGCGCTCAGCACCGGGGGCTCGGTCGCGATCGGGTCGGGCGCGGTCGTCAACACTGCGGCGACAGGCGGCATCGCGATCGGCAACAATGCGGCATCCGCCGGCATCAGTTCGCTGGCGACCGGCGTTGGGGCCAGTGCCGCCGGCACAAGTTCGCTGGCGATCGGCACTGCCTCAAATGCGAGTGCCGCCGCCAGCACTGCGGTTGGCAACACAGCCGTTGCCAGCGGCCAAAATTCCTCGTCATTCGGGTCTGGAGCGCACGCGACAGGGGACAATTCGCTCGCGGCCGGCGTCAGCGCCAGCGCCAGCGGAATCGCCAGTACCGCACTCGGCATCGGCGCCAATGCGTCGGCCACGAGCGCCATCGCCGTCGGCAACAATGCTGCGGCCAGTTCCGCCAATGCTGTCGCCGTGGGCACCAATGCGACGGCTTCCGGCGGGCAGGCCGTCTCGATCGGCGCGAACAACGTCGCCTTTGGCAACGGCGCCGTGGCGATCGGCGATCCCAGCTATGCCAGCGGCACCGGCGCCTTCACCGGCGGCGCCAACAACATCGCCAACAGTGACGGCACCGCTACCGCCACCGCCGCCAACCAGGCCAACGGCGCAGTCGCGATCGGCAACAACAACAAGGCGATCGGACAGGGCTCGGTCGCGCTCGGCAATGGCTCCACCGCGGGCGCCGCCGGCCTTGCCGGCAACGTCGCGCTGGGCAACGGCGCCACGGCGGCGGCAAGCTCCGGCGATGTCGCGCTCGGCTCCGGCAGCGTCACCGCTGCCGCCGTC
The DNA here is from genome assembly GCF_056837965.1 of Bradyrhizobium ferriligni. Lineage (NCBI taxonomy): Bacteria > Pseudomonadati > Pseudomonadota > Alphaproteobacteria > Hyphomicrobiales > Nitrobacteraceae > Bradyrhizobium > Bradyrhizobium ferriligni. The sequence goes on along the minus strand of NZ_JBXEJO010000063.1, from coordinate 4,211 downwards.
AACACGCCGAACACGGTGATCAACGGCACCACCTACAGCTTCGCGGGGACGACGGCGACCTCGACCGTCAGCGTCGGCGCGCTCGGCGCCGAGCGCACCATCACCAATGTTGCGGCGGGCCGCATCAGCAACTCTTCGACCGACGCGATCAACGGCTCGCAGCTCTGGGCCACCAACCAGGCGGTCGACGGCCTCGCCACCACCGTCAACAACATCAACGCCGGCGGCGGCATCAAGTATTTCCACGCCAATTCGACGCTGGCGGATTCCTCCGCGGTGGGCACCGATTCGGTTGCGATCGGACCGGTGTCGACCGCGACCGGCAGCGGCTCGGTGTCGATCGGCAACGGTGCCAACGCCGCGAACGCCAACGACATCGCGCTCGGCTCGGGCAGCCAGACCGGCACGGCGGTTCAAACCGCCAACATGGTCATTGGCGGCAACACCTACAGCTTCGCCGGAACGACACCGACCTCGACGGTCAGCGTCGGCTCGGTCGGCAATGAGCGCACCATCACCAATGTCGCGGCGGGCCGGGTCAGCAACGGCTCGACCGATGCGATCAACGGCTCGCAGCTGTTCGCCGCCACCTCGGCGATCGACAGCCTCTCGACCGTCGTCAGCAACGGCCTGACGCACTACTATGCCGTCAACGACGGCGGCACCCAGCAGGCCAACTACACGAATAACGGTGCGACCGGAACCAACTCGATGGCGGCGGGCGTCGCGGCGTCGGCATCGGCCACGAATTCCACCGCGCTCGGCTTCAACACCCAGGCGACGGTCGATGGCGGCGTTGCGCTCGGCTCAGGCTCGATCTCCAGTCGCGCGCTCGCGCCGGCGTCCGGCACCATCGGCGGCACCATCATCCCCTACAACACCACCGATCTCGCGCTGCTCGGCGCGGTGTCGGTCGGCAATGCGACGAGCTATCGGCAGATCACCAACGTGGCCGACGGCACCCAGGACAGCGACGCCGTCACCGTGCGCCAGCTGACCGGCGCACTGACGTCGTTCGCGACCACGACGACGAAATACTTCCACGCCAACTCGACGCTCGCCGACTCGCTCGCGGTCGGCAACAATTCGGTCGCGGTGGGCCCTGCGACCGTGGTCAATGGCGACAACGGCATCGGCATGGGCTTTGGCGCAACCGTGGCGCAGACCGCGCCCGGCGGCATCGCGATCGGCCAGAATTCGGTGTCCAACTTCGCCGATTCGATCGCGTTCGGCACCAATGCGCAGGCGAGCGGCGTCCAGTCGGTGTCGATCGGCGCCGGATCCCAGACCACCAACCCGACCAGCGTCGCGCTCGGTCCGAACGCCAAGGCGACGGCGCAGGCCGGCGACGTCGCGCTCGGTGCCAATTCGACCACACAGGCGGTGGTCGCGACATCGAGCACCTCGATCGGCGGCACCACCTACAACTTCGCCGGCACGACGCCGACCTCGACCGTCAGTGTCGGCAGCGCCGGAGCGGAGCGCACCATCACCAACGTGGCCGCGGGCCAGATCACCCAGACCTCGACCGACGCGATCAACGGCTCGCAGCTCTGGGCCACCAACACCTCGCTTGCCGCTCTCTACACCACGGTGAGCAACATCTCGACCGGCGGTGGCGGCGTGAAATATTTCCACGCCAATTCGACCGCGGCGGATTCCATCGCGACCGGCGCGGAGAGCGTTGCGATCGGCCCGCAGTCGGTCGCGAGCGGCGCCAATGCGATCTCGATGGGCAACGGCTCGGCCGCATCGGCCGACAACTCGGTCGCGATCGGTGCCGGCGCCAAGGCGACGGCGGCCAACTCGCTGGCGCTCGGCGCCAACGCCACCACCACGGCCAATCTGAGCGACGCGGCCTATACGCCTGTCGTCGGCAAGAGCGTCGCGGGCGTTGCGACCGGCGAAGTGTCGGTCGGCTCGTCCGGCGCCGAACGCCGCGTCACCAATGTTGCCGCTGGCTCGGCAGCGACCGACGCGGTCAATGTCAGCCAGCTCCAGGCGGTTGCGTCGAGCTCGATCCGCTACGACACCGATGCCTCCGGCAACACCACCAACAAGGTGACGCTGAACAGCGGCAGTAGCGGGCCGATGACCATCAGCAACGTGGCGGCGGGCGTCGCCGGCACCGACGCGGTCAACGTCAACCAGCTCAACAGTGCCTTCCAGCAGCTCAACGGCCAGATCGGCGAGGTGCGGCAGGACGCCTGGCGGGCGGCCGCGATCGGCATGGCCGCCGCATCGCTGCGCTATGACGACCGGCCCGGCAAGGTGAGCGCCTCGGCGGGCGGCGGCGTCTGGCGCAGCCAGGGCGCGCTTGCCTTCGGCATCGGCTACACCAGCGAGAACAGCCGGCTGCGCAGCAACTTGGCGGCGACCACCGCCGGCAGCGACTGGGGCGTCAGTGCCGGCGTGAGCCTGACCCTCAATTGACCCTGACGGCGACAAGGCGGCTGGCGTGTCTGGCTTTGGCGATCTGGCTCGGGGCGGCGGCGAACGCCGCCGCGCAGGGCTCGCCGCCATCCGCCTACGCCGTGAAGCCGTCGGACGTCGCGGTGCCGGAAGGCGAGACGCTCGGCGAGTTCAGGCGGATGATCCAGCCGTTCAAGAACTGGACCCTGATCTGCGACGAGAGTCTCAAATCGAAGCGCCGCGTCTGCAACGTCACGCAATCGATCGTCAACGCGCAGGGCACGATCGCCTTCAACTGGTCGCTGATCGCGACCGCCGACGGCAAACCGCTGATGGCGATGCGGATTCCCGCAGCCGCCGGGGTCGGCGCGCAGATCGAACTCGCGATGGGCGACAGTCCGGACCGCATCGTCGCGCAGACCGATCGCTGCGATGGCAATTTCTGCTTCGCCACGGTCGCGATCGGCAACGTGCTGAGGCGGCACATCCGAGCGGCGACGCCGTGCCGCGTGTCCTATCAGCTGCCGCAAGGGCCGGTCGTGCTGGAAGCGCCGCTGGACGGACTATCCGGCGTGCTGGCGAAACTGAAATGAGACGACAAGCTGCATGCGGATCCGGAATCCGGAGCGCCGCATCGAGGTGCGGGACGAGAGGACGAATACGCCGATGCGATTGAAGACCCCCATCCTGATTTTCACGGCGGTCGTCGTGGCGGCGCTCAGTGCAGCCGGCGTCGTGGGCTATGCCCAGCAGATGCAGCCGGCCCAGTCGCAGCCGATGCCGCTGCAGCCGGCGACGCCCGCGCCGGCCAAGAAGCCCGCCGCCGCCGCGAAGCCGCAGCCGCACAAGCAGCGTCCGCAGGAAGCACCGACGCTGCCGTCGGCCGCGGCGTCCGTTCCGCCGCAGCAGGCGGGCCAGCAACCGACCGTGTTCGACGAGCACGCGCGGCAGGGCAACATCGTGACCTGCGCCAATCTGTTCGGGACGCTCGGCCGCGGCCTCGCGATGAACTCCAACTACACCGCGCAGTCGCAGTGGGACGCCAAGGCCGGCAATTCGCATTCGGTGCAGTCGCTGGTCGCGCTCGCACCCAACCAGCCCAGCCAGGCCACCCCCGCCGCCAATCAGCAGGCCGCCGGCATCGTGTTTGCCGCGCCGGTCGGATCGTCCTGCGAAGGCAATCTGGTGCGGGTGACGCCGCGGACGGAGAATTGCTCGACGGTTGCCGCCGAGCTCGCCAAGCTCAACGGACAGACCGGCGCGCTCGGTGATCTCGCGACGATGGCGCTGCCGAACGGCGCACAGGTGGTTCTGATTCCGTTAGGCAACGCCTGCGTCGCGGTGACCGCGCTGCGGGTCGCCGGGTAGCGCTGCTGCTCAACCCGGTCGACCCATGCCGTCGCCGGTCAGCCCGGCTGGCCGCGCCGCGTCGGTCCGGCCGATCTCACCAATGACGCCAGCGATGATGCCAGCGCGGGTAGCCGCCGCGATAATAGGCGTATGCCGGGCGCACCACGTGACGATAGCGGTAGCCGTAATAGGCCGGCCGGTATCCGCTATAATATGTCGTGGTGTAGCCGCCGCCCCAACGATACGGCGCAGCGTAATAGCCGTCATCATAGGCATAGCTGCCGCCGTAATAGGCTGGCGAATAGCCATAACCGTAGCCGTAGCCGGGGTAGCCGTAACCATAGGCATAGCCCGGATAGCCGTAGGCTGACGAGGCGAGGCCGCCGACGACTGCGCCGGCAATCAATCCGCCTGCTGACTCTTATACACATCTGACGCTGCCGACGACC
>NZ_JBXEJO010000062.1:0-58643 GCF_056837965.1 Bradyrhizobium ferriligni | reverse complement strand
CCGCCGCCACCTCCGCCAGCCGCGATGGCGGTCTGCGGCGGGAACAGAATGATCGGCGCTGTCAGAAATGCCGCAAGCATCATCGGTGACTTGATCATGGACACCTCCCGATTTGACAAGGACAGTCATTGGCCTGAAGCACTAACTCCCGATCGCGGGAGACATTCCGCGCGTTCTGAGAAATTGTTTGCCGAAGCGGCAATCGCACTGTCTCTTCGGGACGTCGCGCTCTCACGTGCACGCTGGCTGAGTGTTTTGTTGGCGCCGTCGGACAACGGAGTCGAAACTAACATCGGTGTTAGAATCGCACTCAGATGCTCAATGGCCATCTGGACCCGCGGCAAGGAGAACGATCGATGATGAACACAAACCTCGCCGAGATCTACCGGAACTACATTGCCTGTTTGAATCGCCGAGACTGGCCGCAACTCGGTCGGTTCGTTGACGAGGATGTGTGCCACAACGGCCGGCGGCTCGGATTATCCGGCTATCGCGAGATGCTGGAAGGGGACTTTCGCGACATCCCGGACCTTCGCTTCAACATCGAACTGCTGGTATCGGATACCAACCGCGTCGCGAGCCGGCTGGCGTTCGATTGTTCGCCGAAGGGCGCGTTCCTCGGTCTCGGCGTTAACGGCAAGCGCGTCTCCTTCGCCGAGAACGTGTTCTACGAATTCCGCGACGGGAGGATCGTGCAGGTCTGGTCGGTGATCGACAAGGCTGCGATCGAGGCCCAGCTGTAGCGGCGGAGCCCGGATGCGCGTGACGCCGCTACTTCTGCTCCGGATGCCAGGCGCCGTCCCAATCCGCCGCCGGCGGGTTCTGCTGAAAGGCTGAGACGCGCGCCTTCATGGCGATCGACGGGCCGTCGCCGGGCGCCGCCGCCAGCGCGGCGGTGAAGGCCTGCTCGGCGTCATCCCAGCGGCGATCGCGATAGGCGGCGAGACCATCCGCGTAACGCTGCCGCAACTCGGTCTGCGCCGGCGTCAGTTCGTCCTTCTTGCCGAGGATTTCGAACACCGCGACCGGCTGGGTCTGCCCCATCACGACGAGACGATCGATCTCGCGAAGCTCGATCGTCGCCGCGCAAGCGGCCGCGGTGGCTTCCGAGATCAGGCTGCGGCTGCCGTAGAACTTGTTGGCGCCTTCCAGCCGCGAGGCGAGGTTCACGGTGTCGCCGAGCACGGTGTAGCTCATCATGAACTCGGAGCCGATGCTGCCGACCAGGGCCTCGCCGGTGGCGATCCCGATCCGGATGTCGCAATCGGCCGGGATCACGCGCACGCCGAGCAGTTCGGGCAGATCCTTGCGCAGCTGGTTGACCTGGCCGATCATGTCGATGGCGGCAACCGCGGCCAGATGGGTCTGCTCGGCTTCCTCGACGAAGGGCGCGCCCCAATAGGCCATGATGGCGTCGCCGATATATTTGTCGATGATGCCGCGATGCGCATGGACCGGCGCCGACATCGTCGACAGATAGAGGTTCATGATCTTGACGAGGCCGCTCGGCGTCACGCCCTCGCTCAGGCTGGTGAAGCCCTTCATGTCGCAGAACATCACCGTCATGACGCGGCGCTGTCCTTCGGTCGCGGCGATCGCCGGCTGTTCGAGCAGGCCCTCGGCGATCCGCGGATTGATGTAGCGGCCAAACGTCTCGCGGATGCGCTGGTTGTGGCGCAGCGTCTCGATCATGCGGTTGAAGGCGGCCGACAGCTGGCCGATCTCGTCCTGGGTCGTGATGGTGATGGCGCCGTCGAGACGCCCGGCCTCGACCTCGCGGGTGCTTTCGAGCAGGCGCATCACCGGACGCGTGATGCCGCTGCCGACCAGCATCGCGAACACGAAGCCGAGGATCGCGGCAATCGCGGTCACGACGCCGGAGATGATGATCGCCCGCTGCTGGGCACTCATCACCTTCGCAGCGGCCGAAGCGACCTGCGCCAGCATGTCGGAACGGATACTCTCGATCCTGGTGTTGAAATCGTCGCGCAGGGCGTCGGCGCGGAGCGTGGTCGCCTTCGCCGACGCAAAGTCCTTGGCGTCGATCTGCTCGAGCAGCGTCTTGTTCTCTGTGTTCAGACGCATCAGGAGGTCGTTGACGGCATTGTCGATGCGGTCATCGAGGCGTCCGAGCGCGGCGTTGTCGGATGGCGTCGAGGGATCGGCGATGATCGCATCGATCAGCGTGCGCGCCGCGTCGGCCTCGTGCTTGATCAGGGGCTCGATCTCGTTGAAGGCCTTGCGCGCGCTTTCGTAGCCGGAATCTTCGCCCGGCGCCTGCATCTTCGCCATCATCATCCGGCGCATGGCGAGCGACCGCTCCAGCGCGCGGATGTTGACGCGGGCGAGGTGGCCATAGGCGGGGATGTAGCGGTTGGTGAGCTCGTCGAGGAGATGGCCGACCTGGCCCGCCATCACCATCGACAGCAGTGAGGTGATCACCGCGAGGATGATGAGTCCCGCGGCAATGCCGACGATCTTCTGCCTGATCGAGTTCCGAAACATGCCCAGCCCGGCCGCAGCTGCAATGAGCGGGTCCACCCCGCCGTGGCGGCCAGACAGCTAATAGAGTTCCGCGGGGCGCGGTGCAAGCGACCGGCCCTTGCCATCCCGTCCCAAGGCGGGGGCCGGCGGCTAGCGCAGGCCTTCGTAGACCATCAGGCCGCGCGCGATGGCGAGCTTGCGCAGGGTCCGCGGCACGAACCGCTCCTGGGGATGCAGGTAACGCCACGAGGTCAGCACCAGGTCGTGCAGCCGGCTGACGTCGTCCTCGAACGGGGCGAGCAGGCCGGTGAGGCTCGCGGGCATATGGACGCGGGCGGTGAAGGGGAGCAGCAGCAATTCGAGATGCGCCTTGGCGCCGGCCTCGGTCGTGGCGGTGATGCCGGCGATGGCCGGCAGGGTCTCTTCGACGACGCAGGTGATGATGTCTTCGATCTCGCCGCGGCTCTCGTCGGTGAACAGGGCGGAAAAGCTCCGGTTCTTGAGATCGCAGCCGAGCAGGGCGGAGGTGCGGGTGCCGGCGACGCGGAACGGAAAGCGGGTCTCGCCGTCATAGGACAGCACGAAGATGTCGGACAGGAGATCGCGGACCGCGGACGGCTCGAACTCACTCCTCTCAGGTGCACGTGCGTTGCCGCGCTTCGCATTCCAATACGCGAAGAACGCGCGGCTCGAGCTGTGTTTCATCTAAACCTTGCCCGGCGCCTGTCTCAGCGGGACACATCTGTCCCGGTTTTGCTCAGGCGCCTTCCCTTCTCTGTTGTGCAGGGAAGGCTGTGCAGCGTCCATGCCGTGGCCGCGCTTTGGGCGGCTTATCGGCAGCTTTGTGTTGTTAACGTAAATTTAACTATGTCCTTGGCCCCCGCGGAACCTGTGGGTAGGGTCCGCGCGTTCCCGTTCGCGCCGGCTGCCCCAAGCGCCGGCGCCGTTGGTACACAGGTGGCGTCAAACAGTTTGGTCACCGTGCGGGGAGGGGTGGGGACGTTCTCCCGATCCCTCTGGGGCACGAGAAGACCAGCCGATCAGGGAGGGCGTTCTCAGCGCCCTCCCTTTTCTTTTGTCCCGTCTTTTGTCCCGATTCCGCGCTGCGCGACACCCGGTGTCCGATTTTGGGATTGTGCACTTGCACAGGGGTGCGAAAGCCGCCTATCTCTGATCCACCGCCGCATCGAGGTCGCCGACACCTTGGACTCCCATCCCGAATCCCCGCTCGCGCCGCCGCCGGAGGCGCCGCGCGAGCCGATCCTGACCTTGCCGCCGGCGCTCACCGCCTACATCCTCCTGATCGCGGCGATCCATCTGCGGGTGCTGCTGCCGCCGGAGCTGGAGAACTGGACCATCGACGTCTTCGGCTTCATCCCGAAGCGCTACGATTCGACGCTGCTCGACATCACATTTCCGGGCGGCGAGGGCGCCAAGGTCTGGACCTTCGTCACCTATTCGCTGCTGCACGCCAACCTCACCCATATCGGCTTCAACGTGCTATGGCTGCTGCCGTTCGGCAGCGCGCTGGCGCGGCGCTTCGGCGCGCTGCGTTTCTTTGTCTTCATGGCGGTGACGGCGGCCGCCGGCGCGCTCGCGCATCTGTTGACCCATGAGCACGCGATTGCGCCGATGATCGGAGCGTCGGCTTCGGTGTCGGGGACGATGGCGGCGGCGATCCGCTTCGCCTTCGTGAAGGGCAGCTTCCTGTCGTTCAGCCGTGGCGATGCCGAGGCGGCGGCCAAGGTGCCTGCGCTGTCGCTGTGGCGGGCGCTGCGCAACGGCCGGGTGCTTGCTTTCCTGGCGATCTGGTTCGGCGTCAACATCCTGTTCGGCGCCACCTCGCTGTCGCTCGGCGGCGAGGGCGCGAGCGTCGCCTGGCAGGCGCATATCGGCGGTTTCCTCGCCGGACTGCTGCTGTTCTCGTTGTTCGATCCGGTGCCGCGCACGCGGGACGATGCTGCAGATGCGTCGTCGGTGGATCAGTCGGGGCGCGTCTGATCGCCGCTTGCGGCCTGGATCGAATTCCTCCATCATCTTTGCGAAGCAGAAACAAAGCGGGCCGACAAATCGAGCCCTGCTACTCACCGCGCCCCGGAACCGAAATCGGCGCGGAACTGTTGATTGAAGACTCTGGCGAACAGGCTCGACCCCGCCCAAGGCGTGGCACGAGCGGATTCTAGGGAGGCCGACAATGACGGTACGTTCCATTCTCGATGCAAAAGGCCATCAGGTCATGAGCGTCGCGCCCGGCGCGAAGCTGTCGGCCGCGGTCAAGCTGCTCGGCGAGCGCAAGATCGGCGCGGTGCTGGTGATGGAGCAGAGCCGCATGGAGGGCATCCTGTCGGAGCGCGACATCGTGCGCGTGCTCTCTGAGCGCGGCGCAGGCGCGCTGGACGAACCGGTCAGCGCTGTCATGACCAGGAAAGTCGTGAGCTGCCGCGAGTCCGATACGGTCAGCGGCATCATGGAGATGATGACCACGGGAAAATTCCGCCATCTTCCTGTCGTCGAGGACGGCAAGGTGGTCGGGCTGATCTCGATCGGCGACATCGTCAAGCGGCGCGTGGAGGAATATGAGCGCGAGCAGGAGGCGCTTCGCGACTACATCAAGACCGCCTGAGTGCTACTTGCCGGTGCTGCCCGCACCGCTCGACGGCGGCACCAGGATGTCGATCGCTTCCTCGATTGCGCTGATGGAGCGTTCGGCGGCGCGTATCCCGTGCGCGATCAGGTCGTCGGCGCGGTGGAAGTCGAACCAGCCGATCTGACCGACCCGCGGCGAGATCAGCATGTCCGGCGGATCGCCGGCAAGGCGTGCGCGGGTGATGCGGTCCTGCATGATGTTGAAGGCGTCGACCATGACGCTCGAGATGCCGGGCCGGCTGGCGCTGCCGAAAAACTCCCGCTTCACGGTACGCTCGGCGGAGAAGAAGCGGCCAAACCGGCGCTTCGGCGGCTCCGGCTCGAGCTCGGCCTCGGCGGTCACCGCGACCGTCACCTCGGGCGCGGCCGACGGGCCGTGATTGTAGATCGTGGTCGAGTGCGCGAATACGTCGCTGGAGAGGTTCGCCGCAATGACGATCTCGGCGCCGAGCGCGCGCGCGGCCGAGACCGGCACCGGATTGACCAGCGCGCCGTCGACCAGCCAGCGGTCGCCGATCAGGACCGGCGCGAAGATGCCGGGCAGGGCGTAGGAGGCGCGCATGGCGTCGACCACGCGGCCCTGGGTCAGCCAGATCTCGTGCCCGGTGCGCACTTCGGTGGCGACGCTGGCGAACTTGACCGTGAGATCTTCGATCATGACCTGGCCGAGCGCCGCCTCGATCTCGGCGGCCAGCTTGGCGCCGCGGATCAGGCCGGAGCCGTTGAGGCGGATGTCGAGATAGCCGAGCACGCTGCGCGGCTGCAGGCCGCGCGCCCACTGCTCCAGCGTCTCGATATGGCCGGCCGCATAGGCACCGCCGACCACGGAGCCGATCGAGGTGCCGACCACCACATTGGGGACGATGCCGTGGGCCAGCAGGGTCTTGATGATGCCGATATGGGCAAAACCGCGCGCGGCGCCGCCGCCGAGCGCAAGCCCGATGACCGGCCGGCGAACCGTACCCAGTCCTACCTTGTCGGGGCCGTCGGAGCTCTTGTGGCCTCGGCCCATCCAGCTGTCCAACACGACAAATCTCCTGCCAGCGCGAGACTAGGCCGCGCAGCATGGCTGCGCCAGCGTCGTCCGTCTTCATGGTTATTCCCACAGGCATGATTCATGCCCGGGTGGTCCGCGGTAGGCAGGGAATGTGACTGGACCGCGACGATGGGGCTAACATCGGCTTGATCGCGCGGTTCCAAATGGCGGACGCCGCCCGCCCGGACTGTGACAAAGCCTTGGACGCCGCCTGGATCCCCTTGGACGAAGGCTTGAATTTGCCGCGTTTTCGTTGAAAAGCATGGTGATGACTTCGAGGGGCAACGGCATCGGCGGATGCGGGCGGGGCATGCGGCTCCTACCGCTGTTGACGCTTGCGGCATTTTTGCTGGCCCTGATCCCCGGTTCCGTATCTGCGCAGTTCTTCAGCGACCGGCCGCCGCCGATTCCGCCCGCCTCGGTCCCGGAGGTGCCGTCCGGTCCGGCGCTCAACCTGGCGCCGCCATCGGGCGGCGGTTCAGGGCCCGTTCTGCCCGGCCCGCTCAACCAGCCGACCATCGTCCAGCCCTCGATTGCGACCGTGCCGCCGGTCGTAGCGGCGCCGCCGGCCGGGTCGCCGGCCGCGGGGCAGGCGGTGCTGTCGCTGACGGCGCGGTACGGCAAGGACCTGCCGGTCATCAATGCCGGGCTGGTGTGGCGGGTGTTCGCCGACAAGCCTGACGACAACGGCACCTACAAGCTGGTCCGCGAAGAGCGCGGCGCGACGCCCAACGTGGTGCTGCCGCCCGGCAACTATGTCGTCCATGTCGCGCTCGGCCTCGTCAGCGCGGTGCGCGCCGTCAGCCTGAAGTCGGAGACCGACCGCGAGTCCTTCGTGCTGCCGGCCGGGGGCCTGCGGATCGAGGGCCGGGTCGGCAGCAGCAAGATCCCCGCCAACCAGATCTCGTTCGCGATCTACAAGGGCAGCCAGTTCGACGGTTCGGACCGTGGACCAATGGTGCCAAACGTAGCCGCCGGCGACGTCGCACTGCTGCCCGAGGGCACCTACTACATCGTCTCCAACTATGGCGACGCCAACTCGGTGGTGCGCTCCGACATTCGCGTCGGGGCGGGCAAGCTGACCGACGTCACCGTCACCCATCGCGCCGCCGTCATCACCCTCAAGCTGGTCAGCGAGCGGGGCGGCGAGGCGCTTGCCAACACCGCCTGGTCGGTGATCACGCCGGGCGGCGACGTGATCAAGGAATCGATCGGCGCGTTCCCGCGCGTCGTGCTCTCCGAAGGCGAGTATCGCGCGATCGCCAAGAACGAGGGCAAGGTGTTCGAGCGTCCCTTCAACGTCGTCAACGGCGTCGATGGCGAAGTCGAGGTCGTGGCGCGTTGACGTCCGACCGGCCTGCATTTCATGCAGCTGTCATAGTCTTTAATGTGAACTAACCATCGCGCGAATTTGAGCCGTCATAATCGCTCGCGGCGATGCCGGGCCTGCCTATTTTTACATGACGTTAAGCCGCGGCATGACTTGGATGCCGTGGGGACTAGTGTTTGCGTGGGGCGTGCCATGGTCATGGCCAACAAGAAATCAGCAAAGACATCGGCCAAACTCAATTCCGAGATGTTCGCCGACGTACCGGTTCTGCAACGCAAGTGGCAGGCCGCGGTCCGTCCCGGCGAAAAACTGCCGCACTATGAAGACGTGATGCTCGGCAGTCTCGGCCGGCTCGCGGATCATATCGTGCTGCTGCGGAGCGTCGATGGCATGCTCAGCGTCTCGCACGCCGGCCGCTATGTCCAGACATGGTTGAACGACGAGCGCTGGGACATACCGCTCAGCGCGCTGCCGCCGGACTGTGCCACCGCGTTGACCGAAGCTGCCGCGAACGCGCGCGAGAACTGCCGGCCCTATCTGGCGTCAGCGCATTGCGTCCGCGACGGGTTGGTGCGGACCTTCGACGTGCTGGCGCTGCCGACGCGGTCGCGCTGGGGCGGTATCCTGGTCGGCGTCTACGTCAACGAGCGCAATGCGCAGTACAATCTGCTCGATACGATTTTCTCGGCCGCCGACGAGGGCGTGCTGTCGCTCGCAGCGATCCGCGATGCGCGCGGCGAGCCGGCCGACTTCCAGATCGTGCATCTCAACCAGGGCGCCGCAAGGCTGCTGATGCAGCCTGCGACCGAATTGCTGTGGCGCCGGCTCAACGCCGGCGGCAATCCGCTTGCGGCGCCGGCGGTGATGAACCGTCTGCGTGGATTCGTCGGCGGCGGCCCGGGCGGGCAGTTCGAGATCGACAGCGGCGATCGCTGCCTGCGGCTCGGCGTCACGGCGTTCGGCGACATGCTGTCGCTGGCCGTCTCCGACGTCACCGCGCTGAAGCAGCGCGAGCTGTCGTTCCGCCTGCTGTTCGAGAACAACCCGATGCCGATGTGGGTGTTCGACGCCGGCACGATGGATTTCCTCAGCGTCAACGACGCCGCCGTTCAGCACTATGGCTACAGCCGGGAAAAGTTTCTCGGCATGACGCTGCGCCAGATCTGGCCGGTGGACGAGTGGAGCGTGCACAGCGCCGCCTTGCGCGGGATCGGCGACGTCTATCAATCGAGCCGCGACTGGCGGCACATCAGGGCCGACGGCAGCGAGATCCATGTGCTGACCTTCGGGCGCAAGGTGGCGTTCGAGGGCCGCGACGGCTATCTGGTCGCGGTGGTCGACATCACCGAGCGGCGCGCCGCCGAAGCGCGGATCGCGCATATGGCGCACCATGACGGGCTCACCAATTTGCCGAACCGCGATTTCTACCAGGAGCGCCTGCGCGAGGCGCTGGAGCGCGGCCGGAGCGGCAACAAGCGCGTCGCGGTGATGTGCATCGACCTTGACCTGTTCAAGAACGTCAACGACTCCTTCGGGCATCCGATGGGCGACCGGCTGCTCAAGCTGGTGGCGGAGCGGCTGCGCGAGGTGGTCCGCGACGACAACGTGGCGGCCCGCCTCGGCGGCGACGAGTTCGCGATCGTGCTTGCGGCCGACGTTTCGCCGAACGAGGCGAGCGCTTTCGCCGAACGGCTGATCGATGCGCTGAGCGCGCCCTACAACATCGACGGGCTCGAGGTCGTGGTCGGCGCCAGCGTCGGCATCGCGCTGTCACCGGGTGACGGCACGACGTCGGAAGAGCTGATGCGCAATGCCGACATGGCGCTGTACCGCGCCAAGTCCGAGGGCGGCGGCGTGCATCACTTCTTCGAACCGGAGATGGATCAGCAGGCGCAGAAGCGCCGCGACATGGAGCGCGATCTGCGCGCGGCGTTCAGCAACGGCGAGTTCGAGCTGTACTACCAGCCGCTGGTCGATATCACGGCCGACCGCATCTCTGGCTTCGAGTCGCTGCTGCGCTGGCGGCACCCGCAAAAAGGCATGGTCTCGCCCGCGGAGTTCATCCCGGTCGCCGAAGACATCGGCCTGATCGTCGCGCTCGGCGAATGGGTGCTGCGCGAAGCCTGCTCCGAGGCGATCAAGTGGCCCGCCGACGTCAAGGTGGCCGTCAATCTGTCGCCGGTGCAGTTCCGCAGCCGCAATCTGGTCCAGGCCGTGATCTCGGCGCTGGCGCATTCCGGCCTGCCGGCGCGGCGGCTCGAGCTCGAGATCACCGAGTCGGTATTTCTGGCGGAGACCGAGGCCAACCTCGCGATCCTGCATCAGCTGCGCGAACTGGGCGTCAGCATCTCAATGGACGATTTCGGCACCGGCTATTCCTCGCTGAGCTATCTGCGCAGCTTCCCGTTCGACAAGATCAAGATCGACCGCTCCTTCGTGAAGGATCTGGCGCGGCGCTCCGATTGCCTCGCGATCGTGCGCGCGATCTCGGGGCTCGGCCGCAGCCTCAGGATCACCACGACGGCGGAAGGGGTCGAGACGACAGACCAGCTCGACTGGCTGCGCGCCGAAGGCTGCAACGAGGTGCAGGGATTTCTGTTCAGCGCGGCAAGGCCGGCCGGCGAGATCGCGGCGCTGCTGAGCAGTTTTGCGGAGCGTGCGTCGAAGGCGGCTTAGTCGTCATGCCCGACAATGGGCGAGGGCTTTTGGAGCCCGGGTGAGCGAAGCGACACCCGGGACGAGTGTCCCGCATATCGCTCCGCTCATGCGGGCTACAAGGCTATAACCCTAGAACCGCGTCACGATGTCCGACAGGGCCGGGCGCGGGCGGTCCTCGCTCGGCTTGGTCGGGGTGCCGATGTGAATGAGCCCGGCGAGCTTCTCGTCCGGCTTGAGGCCGAGGCCGTCGAGCACGTCGCGGTCGAAGACGAACCAGCCGGTCAGCCAGCAGGCGCCGTAGCCGAGCGCGGTCGCCGCGGTGACGATGTTCATCGCGCTGGCGCCCGCCGACAATTCCTGCTCCCACGGCGGCACCTTCGGGTGCGGCTTGGTGAAGGAGACCACGCCGATCACCAGCGGCGCGTCGGTCAGGCGCTTCTTCTCGACCTCGATGTCGGCGGCCGGTGCGCCGGGATTCTTGCGGGCGAAGACCTTTGCGATCACGTCGCCGGCCCGCGCGCGGGCGTCGCCCTCGAACACGATGAAGCGCCAGGGCGCCAGCTTGCCGTGGTCGGGCACGCGCGCGCCGATCGTCAAAATGGTCTCGAGCTCGGCCGCGGACGGGCCCGGGCCGGTCATCTCGCGCGGTTTCATCGAGCGGCGCGTCTTCAGGAGTTCAATGGCATCAGGCACGGAAATGTCCTTCAAGGGGAGTCGTGCCCCCAAGATGGGGACACGACCAGGCCAATGAAAGCCAGTTTAGACCGATTGTGAAGATCAGGCGACGGATCGCGCCCGCTTTACGTCGGGCGGCGTCGCCTCATCCACCAGCGCGGCGATCGCCTCATCGGTCGGCATCACGGTCTGCCGCTCGCTGCCGAGGCGGCGGACCGAGACCGAGTGGGTCTCGGCTTCCTTCTTGCCGACGACGAGCAGGGCCGGGATCTTGGCCAGCGAGTGCTCGCGGACCTTGTAGTTGATCTTCTCGTTGCGCAGGTCGATCTCGACCCGGAGCCCGGCGCGGCGCGCAGCGGCCGCCACCACCTTGGCGTACTCGTCGCCTTCGGAGGTGATGGTCGTGACCACGAGCTGGGTCGGCGCCAGCCAGAGCGGGAAGTTGCCGGCATAGTGCTCGATCAGGATGCCAATGAAGCGCTCCATCGAACCGCAGATCGCGCGGTGCACCATGACGGGTGCCTTCTTCGAGCCGTCGTGATCGATATAGAACGCGCCGAACCGCTCCGGCAGGTTGAAGTCGACCTGGGTCGTGCCGCACTGCCAGTCGCGGCCGATGGCGTCGCGCAGCACATACTCGAACTTCGGTCCGTAGAACGCGCCTTCGCCCGGATTGATCTCGGTCCGGATCCGGTTGCTGCCCTTGGCCTTGATCTCCGACAGCACCGTCGCCATCACGCGCTCGGCGTGATCCCACATCTCGTCGGTGCCGACCCGCTTCTCCGGCCGCGTCGAGAGCTTGACAGTGAGCTCGCCGTCGAAGCCGAAATCGGCGTAGGTCGACAGGATCAGGTCGTTGATCTTGAGGCACTCGTCGGCGAGCTGCTGCTCGGTGCAGAACACATGGGCGTCGTCCTGGGTGAAGCCGCGCACCCGCATCAGGCCGTGCATCGCGCCCGACGGCTCGTAGCGGTGCACGACGCCGAACTCGGCGAGCCGCAGCGGCAGGTCGCGGTAGCTCTTCAGCCCGTGCTTGAAGATCTGCACATGACCCGGGCAGTTCATCGGCTTCAGCGCGAACCAGCGCTTGTCCTCGGCCTCGTCGCCGGCGGACTGCGCCGCGAACATGTTCTCGCGGTACCAGTCCCAATGGCCCGAGGTCTCCCACAGCGCCTTGTCGAGGATCTGCGGAGCGTTGACCTCGTTGTAGTCGCCGAGCAGCCGGCGCCGCATATAGGCGATCAGCTGCTGGAATATGGTCCAGCCCTTGGGGTGCCAGAACACCACGCCCGGGCCTTCCTCCTGGAAGTGGAACAGGTCGAGCTCGCGGCCGAGCTTGCGGTGGTCGCGCTTCTCGGCTTCCTCGATCTGCTTGAGATAGGCGTCGAGGTCTTCCTGCTTGGCGAATGCCGTGCCGTAGATGCGGGTCAGCATCGGATTGTTGGAGTCGCCGCGCCAATACGCGCCCGCCACCTTCATCAGCTTGAAGGCGTTGCCGATCTTGCCGGTCGAGGTCATGTGCGGGCCGCGGCACAGATCGAACCAGTCGCCCTGGAAGTAGATCTTGATCGGCTCATTGCCGGGAATGGCGTCGACCAGCTCGACCTTGAAGGCCTCGCCCTTGTCGCGGAATACCTGCTTGGTCTTCTCGCGATCCCAGACTTCCTTGGTGAACGGCTTGTCGCGCGCGACGATCTCGCGCATCCGCTTCTCGATCGCGGCAAAATCTTCAGGGGTGAAAGGCTCGTTGCGGAAGAAGTCGTAATAGAAGCCGTTCTCGATCACCGGGCCGATCGTGACCTGGGTGCCCGGCCACAGCGACTGTACGGCCTCCGCCAGCACATGCGCGGCATCGTGCCGGATCAGTTCCAGCGCGCGCGGATCTTCGCGGCCGATCAGCTCGATTTTGGCGTCGGCCTCGATCGGATCATTGAGGTCGGCAAGCGTGCCGTCGAGCGCCATCGCGACGGTGCGCTTGGCGAGCGAGGGCGAAATGCCTTTGGCGATGTCGAGACCGGTGGTCCCTTTCGGGAAATCGCGCCTCGCTCCGTCAGGGAAGGTGAGGACGATCTTGTTCACGGGTTCTGCGGGTTTGAGGTTAGAGAGGCTGTACTGGAATCCGGATTCGGATTTGGGCGGCGTATCGGCCATGGTGTCTCCTGTAGCTCACTCCTGCGAACGAGCGCAGGTAAGCGGAAAGCAGCGGTATAGCAGGGGATTTGACGCCTGCAATCCGGCAATATCAAGAAAATGGGCCTCCGGCCGCACCGAATCGAGGGAGGCTTGCCTGCACCTGACGCGTTGCGACGCTGCCGATCATCGTCTAACGTCCGGCGTCCATTTTTCCGCCATCGCGCGATCCGCAAGGTTCATGTTTTCCCGTCTCCTGTTTTTCGTGGCGTTGCTTCTGATCCCGGGCGTGTTGCGGGCGGAAGAAACACCGGTCCAGAAGGCCGGATTTGCGAAAAAGCTGACGATCTATCTCGCCCATGGGCCAGCGAACGCCTGCGGCGCCGGCTGCGATCGCTGGATCGCGATCGAAGGCGAGATCGATCGGGAAGCCGCGCAGCGGATTCGCACCTTCCTCTTTCCGATCAAGGACCGGCAGCTTCCGATCTACCTCCATTCGCCGGGCGGAAACGTCGAGCAGTCCTATGGGATCGCGCGGTTCCTGCGCGCGCACAAGGCAATCGCCCGGGTCGGCCGTACCATCGTGCCGGCCTGTTCCACAGGCACGCAGATCGACGCCGCCTGCCTGAAGATCAAGGCTGCCAAAGGCGAGGTCGAGGCCGAGCTCACGACGCGCAACGCGATGTGCGTGTCGGCCTGCGCCTATCTGTTCCTGGGCGCGACCAGCCGCGAAGTGGCGCCCGACTCGGTGCTCGCGGTGCATAACTCCAAGCTGATGTTCGTGGTCCATGGGCATCCGCCTGCGCAGGTCGTCGCGGACTTCAGGCGGCGCGAGATGGTGAACGCCGACCGCGATCGCAATGTATTCCTCGCGGCGATGGGCATCAGCCACGAGCTCAGCGACCTCATCAAGTCGGTGAAGTTCGAGGACCTGCACGTGCTGACGCGGCCGGAGCTCTATCGATTCGGCATCGATACGCGGCCGCTGCCGGAAACCCTGTGGGCGGTCGAGAAGGAGACACGGCCCTATGTTCGCAAGATCGTGCAGCAGAAAAGAGCCGACGGCAGCTCGTTCCGCATGATGGAGTGGCGGCTGTTCTGCGAGAGCAAGGATCGCGGGCGGCTGATGTTCGTGCGCGAGTTCGAGGAGGGGGCAGCCGGCAAGAGCACGGTGGCGATGATGGCCGGCGCGTCCAGGACCGTCGCATTCGGCCGATCGGCGCGGTTCGGCAAATACGAGGTCTGGAGCGAGGCGGTGACCTCGGACACCGTCAAGGCGATGCTTGCGGCCCCGCATCTGCAGATCGGCGAAAGCGCGCCGGCAACCGACGGCAAGTCTGATACCAAGCCCGACGGCAAGTCCGGCTTGACGACATTCGATATCGACACCACCGGGCTGGAGCAGGGGTGGACGCAGCTTCTGGCGTCATGCCCGGCGGCGGCCGCCGGCCCGAAGCCTGCGAGCCCGTTGCCGGCCGCGGTGTCGCCGAGTGTCAGCGCCGTGCCGGCGGCATCGCCGTCGCCATGAGCGCAACAGGCGCGTTCGATCAGGTGTCATGCATTTAGATGCAGTTGCATTGATTTTGGAGTCTGCTAACAACGCGGCGTGAAACGCTTCGCTCCCACCGCATTGATGCTCGGCAATATCGTCACCGGCTGCTCGGTGCTGGCGCCGGCCGGGATGCTGGCGGAACTGTCCGACGGACTCGGCGTCACGATCCACACCGCGGGTCTCCTGATCACCTTCGGCGCGATCGTGCTGTGCGTGGGCTCGCCGGTGACGGCGTGGTTGACCAGCCGGATCGAGCGGCGGGCGCTGCTGACGGCGACGCTGCTCGTGCTGACGCTGACCAATGCGGCCTCCGCCTTTGCGCCGAACTACGACAGCCTCCTGATCATTCGGCTGGTGATGCTCGCGGTCGGCGTGCTCTACACGCCGCAGGCGGCGGGCACCGCGGCACTGATCGTGCCGGTGGAGAAGCGCGGCAGCACGATTGCCTACATCTTCCTCGGCTGGTCGCTTGCCGCCGCGATCGGGCTGCCGCTGATCACCTTCATCGCAAGCCGCTACGGCTTTCGCGTGACCTATGGCGCGATCGCGCTGACAGGGCTTGTGAGCTCCCTGCTGCTGTGGTGGCGGTTACCAGGCGGATTGCACGGCGCGCCGGTTGACCTCAGAACCTGGGTCGATCTCGGCCGCAATCCGATGGTCATTCTGCTGCTGTCGATCACGACGCTGCAGATGTCCGGCCAGTTCGTGGTGTTCACCTTCATGGGGCCGCTGCTCGCCAAACTGACCGGCGCCAATGCGGACGCCGTCGGAATCGTGTTCGCGCTCTACGGCATCTTCGGGTTCGTCGGCATCGTGATCGCAACGCGCGTGGTGGACTCGTGGGGCGCCTGGAAAACCTCGGTCCTGTTCACCGTGCTGCTGCTCGCAGGCGTAGCCGGCTGGGCGCTGAGCGCCGGCGCCTACGCCTTGATGGCCGCCTCCGTCGCGGTGTGGGGCGTCGGCTTTGCATCGACCAATTCGATGCAGCAGGTGCGCCTGGTCGGTGCGGCGCCGGCGCTCGCTTCGGCGTCGGTCTCGCTCAATACCTCGGTGCTGTATATCGGCCAGGCCATCGGCTCCGCGATCGGTGGCTTGCTGTTCGCCCGCGAATGGCTGCACAGCGCGGGCTACGTCGCCACCGCCTTCGTCGCGGCGGCCCTCGCGGTCGTGGTCATCACGCGGCCGCGACGGACGGCCGCCACCGCCGCGGCCGAGTGAGACTCCCGTTCGACCCGTTCGATCCTCGATGCCACACATGCTTGCGGAGCCAGGCGGGGAGGTCGCCGCGCATCGGCCGCTCGCGGCGGTTGCAGCGCCGGCATGGCGTCTCGATCATCATGACGGCGTTTTGCTACCTTTGATTGACGGGCGCCGGGCGGCTATGCAAAACTGCCGTCGATAGATTTTGCTCGATCAGGGGATGCGATCGTGCACGGTGTTTTTATTGTCATATTGATTGTCTTTTTCATTGCTTTGGACGGTTCGGCTGATGCCGCAAAGGCCGCCGAAACCTTCAAGGACTGCTCGGTCTGTCCCACCATGGTCAACCTGCCCCGTGGCAGCTTCCTCATGGGCACCAAGCCGGAGCAGCCGGACGGCAAGGCGCCGAAGCGCGAAGGCGCGGGCACCGATCCGGCGAAGGGCGACGACGAGGACAACGAACCGCCTGGTGGCGGCGACGAGGGGCCTCAGCACAAGGTCGAGTTCAAGAAGCCGTTCGCGATCGGAAAATACACGGTGACGCGTGGCGAATTCGCGGCTTTCGTCAAGGAGACCGGTTATCGTCCCGAGGATTGCGTTACGTTCAGCAGCGAGGACGTGCCGAACATCGTGCTCCCGCGTGCCCTCAACTGGCGCAACCCGGGATTTGCGCAGACCGACCGCGATCCCGTGGTGTGCGTGTCCTACGACGATGCAAAAAAATACGCAGGGTGGTTGCGCAAGAAGACCGGAAAACCCTACCGCCTGCCGACCGAAGCCGAATGGGAATATGCCGCGCGGGCCGGCACGACGACCCCGCGCTATTGGGTCGGCGAGGACGCCGACGTGTGTCGCCACGCCAATGTCCTCGACCGCGCCGCGGCGCATACTTTCGGAACCGACAAGGACAACAAGGACGCGTTCATTCCGTGCCTGGACGGCCATGTCTATACGGCGCCGTCCGGCTCATACCCGCCGAACCCATTCGGGCTTTACGACATGCTGGGGAACGTCTGGCAATGGGTCGAGGATTGCTACATCGGGAGCTACAAGGATGCGCCTGCTGACGGCACTGCCGTGAAGCGCGACGGTGGCAGCGACAGCGATAGCAACAGCGACGGCGACAGCAACAGCAACAGCAACGAATGCTCGACACGCGTCTTGCGCGGCGGCTCGTGGGCATCCGCCATGAACCAGGCCAGGTCGGCCTACCGCCATGGCGACAGCTCGCAGAATATTTTCTACGGATTCAGGGTGGCCCGGCCGCTCTGACGTGTTTCCGGAGCGGACTGCAAGTCCTTGCGCTCCGTCGACGAGCCGATTGTACCGGCCTGGCAAGGCCGCGAGAGCGATGGACACCGATACGATGAAGCGCGCGGTCATTTCCAGGAACGGGGAATTGCTGCATTGTACCGGCCAGGGGAGGCTGGGATGCGCAAGCTGAAGATCTTCGTGAGCTACTCTCACGCCGATGCCAGGGCGCGCCCCGGCTTCAATGTCAGCCGCCTCGGCCGGATCATGGAGGAGCTGAAATACGACCTCGGTTGCCACTCCGACCGCTCGCGGTTCGAGGTCTTGCGCGATGTCGAGATGACCCATGTGTCGGACAATTTCCGGGTGGAAATCGACAGGGCCATCACCGCCTGTGACGTCGCGATCCTGTTCATCTCGGAGGAGTTCAGCCGCTCCGAGGAGTGCGAGGCCGAATTCGCTCGACTGATCGATCTGGGCAAGCCGCTGTTTCTGGTGGAAATCGAGCCGATCCTGCTCAGCGACGAGGAGGATCGCATCAGGAACCATCGAAAGGCGGTCAAGGACACCATCTTCGTCAGGTTCTGGGGCCCCGACAACAATCAGAAATCGGTCAAATACGGCTATCCGTTCCCGGACAATATCGCCACCAGGGACAAGTACGACGAAGCGCTCGGGCAAGTCGTGGCAGGGCTCAAGGCGCGCGTCCTGACTCTGCCGCAGGCTGGCAACGGCCAGGAAGTTCGACCCAACGACCGGCAGGATCAGAACCGCGTGGCAATCTTCGTCGCGTGTCCGGCAGCCGACGTCAAACCGGAGGCACAGCGGCTCGCGACCACGATGGAAGCGAAGAAATTCGTCGTCCGTGCATTTGATCCGGAGTTGGACGTTCGCAAAGACGATACGTTCTCCGGCGCGTTCTCGCGCGCGCTCGTCCGATGTGACGCTTACGTGCAGCTGCTCGGGGCCAGTCCGGGAAAACCCGTAGCCGGATCCGAGCTGCGGCTGGTCCGCGCCCAATACGACCTGGCGAGGCAGGCCGGCAAGCCCGCGTTCATCTGGCGGGCAGCCGGCTTCGATGTGGACGATCTGGAGGCCTCCTACGGCGCCTTTCTCAAGAGCATCACGGATTGCCAGATCGGCAACTTCGTCGAGTTCGAGGACTACCTGATGAAGAAGCTCGACGACGTTGCCGCGCTGCGGCGCTCCGACGAGCGACGGGCGGCAAAATCGCAGGGAAGGAACGCCGCGCTGCCGTTTGTCGTCATCGACGCGGCGCGGCCCGACAGCGAGCTCGCGCAGAAGATCGCGGACGCCCTGGCAAATCACGTCAATGTCGATCATCTCGACTACGATCTGACCGGACAGATGCTGGCGGACGCGGTCGTCGACAACAATGCCCTGATCTTCGCTTACGGCAAGAGCGTCGAGGGACAGAAGCGGACGCAGGCGCATTTCAGACTCATCCGGCGCCCGACCGGAGAACTCAATGTCAGCCAGCTCGAACTTGCGGTAGGAAACGGAGCGCCCCCCACGGCGCTGCCGTTCCCGCGCGGTCCGAACGTCCATGTGATCACCGTCACCGACGAGGTCGACACGGTCGAGATTTCGAACTTCCTGGCGAAGCTCGGCGTCGTCGTTGAAAAGCGCGAGGCGCAATAACGTGGAGCCGGGCGACATCAGCAGTCTCGAGCCCTACCCGGGATTGCGGCCGTTCCGGAAGGACGAGAGCGACATCTTCTTCGGTCGCGACGATCACATCAGCGAGATGATCGTCAAGCTTTCGAAAAGCCATTTCCTTTGCGTCACCGGGTCGTCCGGTTGCGGCAAGTCGTCGTTGGCGCGGACCGGGCTGATGAACCATCTGGAGGCCGGCTTCCTGCCCGGCGAGGGCTCCGACTGGATCTTCTGCGACCTGCATCCCGGTGACCACCCGCTGGACAATCTGTTTGGCGGCATCGCCGATGCGATCGTCAGCGAAGTGCAGAAGGATGCGGAGGGCAGGGCCGACGAACGGTCGGCGCAGATCCGGGAGTTCCTCAAGGACCACGTCATCACCCAGCGTCGCACCAGTGATCTGAACACGGTGCTCGATCTGGTTGCCGGGATCGGTACGCGGCCGATCATGATCCTGGTCGATCAATTCGAGGAGCTGTTCCGCTATGCCCAGTCGGACTCCGAAGCGGCGGTCAACCTCGTCGAGATCCTGCTAAAGACCGCCGCGGCCAAGGGCAAGATCTACATCGTCATCACCATCCGCACGGACGAGCTGGAGAAGTGTTCGCGCTATCCCGGACTGGCGCACCTGATCAACGACAGCCAGTTTCTCACCCCCGTGCTCGACCGCTACCAGATCCAGCAAGCGATCGAAGGGCCCATCACGCTGTGGGGTGGCCAGATTCTGCCGGACCTTTCGACATGGCTGCTGAATTGCCTGGAGGACGAGCTCGACAGGCTTCCGCTGATGCAGCACGCCTTGCGGAGGCTGTATGCCGCGAAGACGCTGGCGGAGAACCGCAAGGACGTCACCATAGGGCTCGACGACTTTGTCGGCGTCTTCGAGCTTCCCAAGAAGCTCGATCTGATGTCGGCCGAGGGCCGGCTCGCGCTGCGTCACACGCTGTCGGACCGGCTGACGCAGCGCTACGATACCTTGCCGGAGCACCTGAAGCCGGCGGCGCGGCTGGCGTTTTGCGCCCTCACCACCGTCGACAGCCGGAATCGCGATATCCGGCAGCCGCAGAAGCTCGGAACGCTGGCGAAGATCATCGGCGCGTCAGACGACGACACCCGCTCCATCGTCCGCGCATTCGTCACCCGCGACGAGGCCTACCTTCGATATGACCCTCTTCTTGCCAAGGAGGACACCGTCGACGTCACGCATGAGTGCATCCTGCGGCTCTGGCAGCCGTTGCAGGCGGAATGGATGGCCGACGAGAAGAGGTCGGGCGAAAACATCGCCTCGCTTGCACGTCTGGCGCGGGACTGGAGCAGCACCCCGGACAGCCGATCGGCCTTCGAGAGGCTGTTCGCAGGGATCGGCTTGAAGTGGGTCGCGCGCGGCCAGTACCAGTCATGGTTTGACAAGACCCGCCCCAGTTCTGAATGGGCGGCCCGCTATCTCGGCAACGTCGATTGGTCGGGCCCGCCCGAGAGCGGCACACGGAGGGCGACACCGGAGGCGATTTTCAAGGCGATCGTGGCACTGCTAGACGCCTCGAAGCGACAACAATGGCTGTTCGTGGTGACCTCGATCGTCGTCGCGCTTGGGCTCCTTGCTGGCGTGTCGTTGGTGTCTTTCCAGATGGTGAGTGCGAATGCCCGCGAGAAGGAAAGGGTGGCGCAGGAAAAACAAAGGGTCGAAGACGAACAGGAGATCTGGAGTCTTCCGCTTGAGCATACGCGAATTTACCAGGTCAAATCGGCGCTGAAGGCGTTCAACCTTGGACTGGCGAATTTCGGTGCCGTATGGAGCAAGTTGCCGCAGGTCTACGAACTCTATCGCTTTGGTGCCGGGGATGAGGTTCATGCGGCCGACTTTGCCGCCGATGGAAATTCGGTGCTTGCGATCGACAAGTCGGGAATACTCCATCAATGGGCGGTTACTCCCGGGCGCGACGTCTTGCGCGAGGTCGATTTCGGCTTGCCCGACACCGAAGGAAACCGCGCGCAGGGCCGATCGCTCATCGTGTCGCCTCGGGGCGACGTCGCGGCGATCGGATTCAATCAGGGATCAGTGGTGCTGCTTGACCTGACCGGCACGGAGAACAGGTTCAAGGCCCTGCAAATCGATGGTCATAACCCGCACGGCATCGATAGTGTGTTCAAGGTGGTGTTTTCCTTCGACGGCACACTGCTCGTGACGTCCTCGCGCGCGGGAAACATCGCGATTTGGGAGCGATCTTTATCCCCGGCTGCGCCACCCGGCGCTTCGCAGGCGCAGGATCCGTTGTCATGGACCTTGAAGCAAGACGTTGATCTGAAGAAGCAGCTGTCGGCCGCGGATATCTGGGCGGTCGATATCGACCGCGCCAAACAGACGATCGCGGTCGGCCTTGGAGACGGACGCATCTGCTTCCTGCCGGTCGATGACCCTAGCCGGTCCATTTGCCCGGAGGAGTCCACCAAGCGCCGGGTCAAATCGGTCAAGTTTCTGCCGAACGGTTCGACGCTGGTCTCCGCCGGCAACGATGCCAAGGTCACGATCTGGGAGTTCGACGCATCGACGCGCACCGCAAAGCCTTTGCCTTTCGCGCTTGAGCACAACAACGCCATCTGGGACGTTGATGTCAGCCGCGACGGCAGCCTGCTCGCGACGGGAGATTTCTACGGCTCCGTTCGGGTCTATCAAACCGGAACCTGGCGTCTGCTCAACGTGATTGCGGCCGACGCGTTGGCATCGCGGCAAAGTCCGCGGCCGGCCGGCGCGGAAGATACCGCCGTCGATTTTTACCCGCTACGAACCGTCCGCTTCAATCCCGCGTCGACGATGCTGGTCACATCGTCGCTCGATCGCACCGCGCGGGTCTGGACGCCGCTCATCGACAGGGCGAGTATCCGCGAACTGAGCTATCGCTTGCCTCCAGCCGAAGACAAGCGGCCGCGGCGGGTTTTCTCGGTGGCGCTCAATCCCTCCGGCGAGGAGGTCGTCTTTACCGACAAGGCCGACGTCTACGTGAAAGCTGCCGGGAAAATGCCGCAGCCGCTTCCGACCGAGGGGAAGCCAAAATACGATCAGGTGCTGGTCCGGACCGCCAACGAGATCGTCGTAAGCGCCGTGGAGCCGCTACTCACCGTGTGGAACAGGCAAGGCGATGGTGGATGGGTGGTGCGGACCGTCGCATTGCCCGGCGACCCGATCCTGGTCGGACGCGCTTTGGCGATCGGCGCGTCCGGCACGCTGCTGGCCGTCGAGGTGCGAAACGGGAAGACGGCGAGCGTCCTGCTGTGCCCGTTGCGAGGCGCGCGATGGAGCTGTTCGGCATCGGAAAATCCTGATGTCGTGACGCTGCCGCTGAATGGAAAGATACCCTCCGAAGCGCCCGACGACGATTGCACGTCGAACGAATCGGAGGTGCACATTGCGCTCTCCGGAAGCGGGCGACTGGTCGCTGCCGGTGCAGGAAAGTGCCCGATTCAACTATTCGATCTTCGCAATCGCAATCAGTTCCGCTCCTATGGCGGTCACAAGGGGGAAGTGAACTCGCTTGATTTCGCGCCGGATGAGACGGCCCTGGTTGCCTCGTCCCAAGCCGGAGAGGTGAAGATTTGGGACGTTGCGAGCAAGGATTCGAAAAACGTCAGCCATCATGCTTCGCCCTACGTCACGGCTGCGAAGTTCTCCCCGTCGGGCAAGTCGATCGTCAGCACGTCGGACGACAATTCGGTGATCGTGAGCGATGCGCGTTCGGGAGCCCAGATCGCCAAATTGACGTATCGCAACAGTTTGTTCGGCCTTGCCGTCGCCAAGACTATGCGCGGCACTCTGATGGCAACCGGTTCGGAAGCCGGCGACGTCAATGTCGGGACATTCTTCGAGGACGGCAACGCCGTCACCTCATATGCGAGGTCGGTCCTGCACGACGTTTCGCCGTAACGGCGCCGCGCGCGGCGGTCGTCCATTCCGGTCTGGTTATTCTTGCGGGGCCGCGTGCAAGGATCACCGCGCCTCGATTTGGCGCGCGAGCTCGTCGTATTGATCGGTGTCTCCGACGGTCTGGTCGTAGCAGGACGAGCTAATCACAGGCTCGCCCGCCTTGAGAAGCTCCGTCACGGTGACGAAGTCGTAGCCCTGCTTGCGCAAGCTCGAAATGATGTCCGGAAGTGCATCGTCAGTGTACCAGCCGCGGCCGTTCGCATGAAACAGCACGATCGATCCCGGGTGCACGTTGTCGAGCACGCGTTTCGTCATGGCGTCCGGGCGCTCTTTCCAGTCGGGGTCATCTGACGACACATCCCACTGGATCGGCACAAGGCCCTGCTGGCTGACCGTCGCGAGCGATTTGGAATCGCAGGCCCCGTAGGGAAACCGGAACAGGCCCATCGATTTCGGCGCGATCGCATCGGTCATTGCTTCGCGGCCGGGCACGGCGCATTTGCGGCCCTCGAGCTCCTGGCGGAGCTCGTCGTAGGCCTGATCGGCCTTCCTGATTTCGTCCGCCGCGGCCGCACCCGACAACAGGCGCAGGTTGCGGTGCTCCCACGTATGATTGCCGACCTCGAAGCGGGCATCCGAGATCAGTTGCTGGGCGCGAAGCCTGTGGGTCATCATCCATTTGCCGCTCATGAAGAACGTCGCCTTGACCCCGTGGCCACGCAGGATGTCCACGATCTTGCCTTGATAGCCGGCGACCTCATTGACGCCTTCGCACAAGTCGAAGGTCAGCGCGATCAGCCGCTTGCCGGGCGGCAAGCGGACGCTCCGAACGCTGCCCGGTGTGCTCGGCCCGGCCGACGTCGCGTCCACCGACGCGGGTTGGGGGAGTGGAGGCTCTAGCCTCTCCTTGACGATGTTGTCTTCGCCGTCCCGTGCAGCGAGGTCCGCGGCGGTCCAGCACGCCTGGGGAGCGCGTGCCGAGAGGGGAGCATCTTCGGCATGCGGCGTCGGCGAGGTAACCGGCATGCACGACACCACCAGGAGAATCGCGATCAAATTCTTTCTGAACATGACTTGTCGCGCTCGAAAACGATGTCAGGAACGTGAAGCCTTGTGAATCGACAAAGCCGTGAATCGAAAAGCCGTGAATCGACAAGGTCGGGCCGCACGCAGAAACAGATGGATTCATGATGGAGCAGGTTAAACTCTAGGGCAACCTGCGGTATAATCCAGCGCTAAATTGCTCGTCGCCTGCAGGATCGACATGCGCGCGAGTCATCCCGCCTCGAGGCCCGTTGATCAACCTGGTCTTCCCCAAGTGGCCTGATCGTCCCATGACCGTCTGGAGTTGGAATGAGAATATCCTTGTCCGTCGTGGTGCTGGCGCTGGCATTTGTGCTGATCGCCCCGGCGGTGCGTGCTGCTGACGTTACCGCGGATGACACTGCGCGTTTTCTTGCCGGCCTGCAGCCGTCGGCCAATTCGCCGCTGCTGCCCTTGACGGCGGATCCGGCCTGGCAGCGCCATGCAAAATTCTTCGATTCCGCGTTCGCCCAGCTCGCGCAACAGCAATTGTCGAAGATTGGTGACTGGTCCGCCGCCAATCTCGCCGCACCCAGGCCGACCATGTTCTACATGTTCGCCGGCCCGGATTTCCTCTATGCCAATGCGTTCTATTCGAGGGCGACGACGTATGTGCTGAGCGGACTGGAGCCGACCGGCGGCGTGTCCGATCTGAGCGCGCTGCCGCCCGACGCCGTCGCGCTCGCGCTCGCGCTCGACAACATCGAGCGTTCGCTCTGGTCGCTGCTGAATTTCTCCTTCTTCAACACCAGGCAGATGAAGACGGACCTCGATGCCGGCGAGGTCAGCGGCACGCTGCCGATCCTCTATGTGTTCCTGGCGCGCTCCGGCATGACGATCCGCGACGTCAAGCCGGTGACGCTCGATGCCAACGGGGCGCTCCATGTCGGTCTGACCGTGTCGGCACGCGGCAACGCGCGCGGCACGCGTATCGTCTTTGCCGGCGCTGACGGCGTCGGGAAGACGCTGTATTACTTCGCGACCGACCTCTCCAATTCCGGCGTGAAGGCGAGTGGCTTCCTGAAGTTCTGCGCCACGCTCGCGCCCGGCGACAGCCTGATCAAGAGTGCATCCTACCTCATGCATCTCGCCGACTTCTCGGCGGTGCGCAGCTTCATTCTCGCCAACAGCGCGACGATCATCCAGGACGATTCCGGAATTCCGCTTGCGCATTACAGCCCACGGAAGTGGCGCTTTCTTCCATTCGGCCGCTATCTCGGTCCGGTCGACAAATTTCCCGGTCTCTATCAGCAGTCCTATGCCGAGTTGTTCGCCCAGGCGCGGCCGATCGAATTCGGCATCGGCTATCGCTGGCGGCCGAATGAATCGAACGTGCTGCTGTCGGTGAGGCTGTCCGGTGACGGGACCGCGACGGCGGAAGCGCTGCCGCCGTCCGAGCAGATGCCGCAGCTTGCATCGAAGCCGAAGCCGCGCAGGCCGCGTCCGCCGGCAGCGGCGCCGCCGGGTGACTTCTGGCTGTGGCGCTAAAGCACGATCCGGAAAAGAGCGAAGCGGTTGTCGCTCGCGGCAAGCGCGTGGCGCTTGCGCTGCGCGTCACCACCTCACGCTTTGGCTGGGCACGATGAACGCCGTCGTGCTCGGCTTGTTCGGATTGTGGGTGAAGTAGCCGTAGGCGGCGACGATCACGACGAGCAGGGCAAGCACGGCCAGCAAGTCGATCTGCCGGGGATCATGACCGTTGTGGCTGATTTTCCAGCGCATTGTTGTTTCCTCCCCAAAGGGGCAACGGAACAATGCGCCAACTATCGCCACAGTTCCGCCGGGCAGCAATGCGCGCCGCGCTTGGACCTGCCGCAGCAACCGATCAATTCTCGTTGACGCCGCGTCAACCGTCGTTGACGCCGCGCCAGCGGCCATAGCGCCAGGGCAGGTACCAGCGTGCCCCGGGCGGCTTCGTCAGCGGGACATTATCGATCCCGGATGTTCCCCAGGGCTGGCAGCGCAGCAGCCGCGCCAGCGTCATCCAGCCGCCGCCCCACAGGCCGAAGCGTTCGATCGCCTCGTCGCCATAGACCGAGCAGGTCGGCAGATGCCGGCAGTTGTAGCCGACCAGCGGCGACAGCGTGTGCCGGTAGATCCAGATCAGGGCGCGGCCGAGGTTGCGCGGCAAGCGGCGCATGGTGCTGGCACATTCCATGCATCGTGGATGGTGTGTCGTTGAATGGTCTGTCGGCGGCATACGCAAGTATGTACGTAGTCTTGCGGGGGTTCCAAGCCAAGGAACTGTTTTGTTGCAGATATTTACGCCACAGTTCGTTATTATTGCACAGCACCGATGGCGCTGCAGCAAGGGCTCTATGGACGGTCCGGGTCAGCAACGCTACCGTTCCCATAACGCGCCGCTGACAGAATCGTGGCGCATTGCCATGGGGCCATTGCCACCGCTCGCATCACCAAGGGCTTGGGGGAAGGAACCAAATTGAGGCTCGTCAAGTCGCTCTCGTTGCGCAGTTGGGCGCTTACCGGCGCCGTTGCTCTTTGCTTCGCGGTTTCCGGCACCGCCGCCATGGCGGGCGGTTCCGCGCAGGCCAATTCGACCCTCGAAGAGCGCAAGCTGCCGATGAAGTTCAGCTGGATCGCCTGCCAGCCGAATTGCCGCGGCTGGGTGTCCGCGGTCGGCATCATCACGGCCGATAGTCCAAGGGAATTCGACGAGTTTGCGCGCGGCCGTCAGCTCAACGGCGCAACCGTCGTGCTCGACTCCAGCGGCGGCTCGGTCAACGACGCGATCGCGCTCGGCCGCCGCTTCCGCGGTCTCGGCGTGCTGACCACGGTCGGCACCAGCGTCGTCAATCAGGTCGCGCAGGGCGGCCGCGCGAGCGTTCTGCCGGATGCCTATTGCGAGTCGATGTGCGTGTTCCTGCTGCTGTCGGGCAAGACGCGCTACGTTCCGCCGGCCGCCCATGTCCGCGTGCATCAGATCTGGATGGGCGATCGCGCCGACGACGCCAAGGCCGCGAGCTACACCGCGCAGGACCTGATGATCGTCGAGCGCGATATCGGCCGTCTTGCCAAATACACCTTCGACATGGGCGGCGCGGGTGACCTGCTGGCGCTCTCGCTCAGCGTGCCGCCGTGGGAAGACCTGCACGAATTGTCGGCGGCCGAATTGCGGCTGACCAATCTCATCACCACGGATGCGGTTGCCGACGTGCTGCCGCGGCAGGACAACAGCAAGGACAACGCAATTCCCGTCGCCGAGGCGAAGCCGAAGAACAACGATCGCTTCGTGAGCAACACGATGGAGGGTCAGGCGCCACAGGCGGCGAGGGCGACCAAGACCGCCGAGGCCGTGGTGCCGACCGGCGGCAGCGCAGCGCCGGCGCCGGCGCCGGTCCAGCCCGCGCAGTAGGGCGTGGGCCGGCGGGGAGTAAGGCTTACGCCGGCTGCTTCGCCTTGGCCTCGATCTGGCCGATCGCATCGACCACGGCATCGAAGGTCAGCAGGGTCGAGGCATGGCGGGCCTTGTAGTCGCGCACCGGCTCGAGCAGCGCGATATCGGCCCATTTGCCGCCTTGCGGGGGCTGCCCGTTTTCCTTCAGCATCTTGCGGACCGTCTCGCGCAATTCGCGCAGCTCGTCCGCGGTCGAGCCCACCACCTGGCTCGCCATGATCGAGGAGGAGGCCTGGCCGAGCGCACAGGCCTTCACGTCATGGGCGAAGTCCGTCACCACGGGACCGTCCATCTTGAGATCGACCTTGACGGTCGAACCGCACAATTTGGAGTGGGCGGTGGCGCTGGCGTCCGGGTCGGCCAGCCGTCCGAGGCGCGGAATATTGCCGGCCAACTCGATGATCCGCTTGTTGTAAATGTCGTTCAGCATGGGGACAGATGCCTGGTTCCGGCCGTGCCGGGCGCTCTTGGCGGCTGGGTTGCACCGTCCTATATATGGACGGCAACGCCGGAAACATAGCCCGGCCATGCAGCCACCGCGGCCCACCTCCGCCGCGGCGGTGCTACAATAATGGGACTCAGGCGCCCGGCGGTCGAACCATCCGCCCCGTCTGCCCGGTGACACATCCGGACCAAGGTCAAATCCGAGGGCCGGTCGAACGGAGAAGACATGGACGCCTTGATCAAGTCGATTCGCCCCAGCAAGCCGGCCGACGCCAAGCCCGGCGAGCTCGACCCCTCAGAATTCATGACGGCGGCCGTTCGTGCCGACCAGCCGCGCCCGTCGCGGGCGGAGGCGGAGGACGCCGTCAAGACGCTGCTCGCCTATATAGGCGAGAACACCGGCCGCGAGGGCCTGCTCGACACGCCGCGCCGGGTCGTCGAGGCCTACGACGAGCTTTATCAGGGCTACCACCAGTGCCCGGCCGAGGTGCTAAACCGCACCTTCGGCGAGACCGCCGGCTACGACGATTTCGTCCTCGTCCGCGACATCGAGTTCACCTCGCAGTGCGAGCATCACATGATGCCGTTCTACGGCAAGGCGCATATCGCCTATACGCCGGTGGAGCGCGTCGTCGGCCTCTCCAAGCTGGCGCGCCTGACCGACATCTTCGCCCGCCGTCTGCAGACCCAGGAGCATCTCACCGCGCAGGTCGCGGCTGCGATCGACGAGGTGCTGAAGCCCCGCGGCGTTGCAGTGCTGATCGAGGCGGAGCATACCTGCATGTCGGTGCGCGGCGTCGCCAAGCATGGTGCATCGACCTTCACCAGCCGCTTCACCGGCATGTTCCGCGACAATCCGGCGGAGCAGCAGCGTTTCCTGTCCCTGGTGCGAGGACCGAACCGGTAACCTCGCATTTCCTGAGCGAGGTCTTCCGTGTCCGCAGCGACCCACGATCACGACCGCGAGGAGGGGCTGGCCTTCCAGCCCAAATTCGACGCGGCAGGTCTTGTGACCTGCGTCGCGACCGATGCCGCGACCGGCGATGTGCTGATGGTCGCGCACATGAACGATGAAGCCCTGCGCAAGACGATCGCGACCGGCGAAGGCTGGTACTACAGCCGCTCGCGCAATGCGCTGTGGCGCAAGGGCGAGAGCTCGGGCCAGACCCAGCGCGTGGTCGAGATCCGGATGGATTGCGATCAGGACGCGGTGTGGATCAAGGTCGAGCAGATCGGCGCTGCCTGCCACACCGGACGGCGCTCCTGTTTCTATCGCGCGGTGAAGGACGAGGGCGGTGACATTCGTTTGTCATTCGTCGATGCCGATCGGATGTTCGATCCGGCGCAGGTCTATCGCAAATAGAGCGTTGATCTAAATCAAATGCGATGCGTCGAAGTGATGCACTTCGTTGCCTCCTGTTCGGCCGTGTGCAAGTAATTGCACATCGTCGTCGCGCTGGGGGTGAGTTGTGGCGCATCGTCTGATACCGCTTGTTGGGTTTCTTGCCTGGGTTGTGTTGCCGATCGGTGCAGCGCAATCGCAAACAACCGAGCGCGCACCCGACACGATGGCCGCGCGCGTCCTTGCCTGTGCGCCGTGTCACGGCGCCGAAGGCGAGGGCACCAGCGACGCCTATTTCCCGCGGCTGGCCGGCAAGCCGGCAGGCTATCTCTACAACCAGCTCATCGCATTCAGGGATGGACGGCGGAAATATCCGCCGATGAACTACCTGCTGGAGTTTCAGACCGACGATTACCTGAAGAAGATCGCCGAATATTTCGCCTCGCTCAGGCCGGCATTTCCGCCGCCGGTCCCGCCGGTCGACAGCAAGGAGATTCTGGCGCGCGGCGAGACGATCGTGAAGAACGGCGATCCGCAGCACGGCATTCCGCCCTGTTCGGCCTGCCATGGTCTGACGTTGGGCGGCATGGAGCCCGGCATTCCCGGCCTGCTTGGCCTGCGCGCGGCCTATATCAGCGGCCAGCTCGGCGGCTGGCGCTACGGCACGCGGACCGCGTTCGCTCCCGACTGCATGCAGATCGTCGCGAGCCTGCTGACGGAGGACGACGTGAAGGCGGTGGCCGCCTACCTGTCGTCGCGTCCGGCGCCGGCGGATCCATCCTTCGCGCCGCGAGGCAGCCTTCCGATGCCGCTCGAATGCGGCAGCGAACCGCACTGAAGGGATCGTGCCGATGTCGCGAACCTTAACCGGACTGCTTGTCGGAGTGATGCTGGCACTGTCGCCCATCGCGGCATCGGCGCAGCAGAAGGCAGCCGATCCGGCCGTCCTCGCCAAGGGCGAGTATCTCGCACGCGCCGGCGATTGCATCGCCTGCCACACCGCGCGCGAAGGCAAGACCTTCGCCGGCGGCCTCCCGATGAAGACGCCATTCGGCACGCTCTACACATCGAACATCACGCCCGACCCGCAGACCGGGATCGGGACGTGGACGTCGGATCAGTTCTACCAGATGATGCACAATGGCCGCTTCCCCGATGGCGGCCTGGTCTATCCGGCGATGCCGTTCGCCTCCTATACCAAGGTGACGCGCGAGGACAGCGACGCGATCTACGCCTATTTGCGCACGGTGCCGCCGGTGAGGCAGCTCAACAAGCCGCATGACCTGACATTCCCGTTCAACAATCGCTCGCTGATCCTCGGCTGGCGCACGCTGTTCTTCAGGGAAGGCGAGTTCAAGCCGGATCCAACGAAGTCGGCGGAGTGGAACAGGGGTAACTATCTGGTCGAGGGGCTGGGTCATTGCGGGATGTGTCACACCCCGATCAATGCGCTCGGCGGCAGCAAGCAGTCGCAGGCCTTCGAGGGCGGCCTGATCCCGATGCAGAACTGGTACGCGCCGTCGCTGACCTCCAACAAAGAGACGGGGCTCGGCGACTGGACGATCGAGGAGATCGTCGACTATCTGCGCAAGGGCGTGTCCGCGAAGGGCGCCGTGTACGGGCCGATGGCCGAGGTCGTCTACAACAGCCTGCAATATCTCAATGATGATGATGCGCGCGCGATGGCGGTCTACCTGAAGGGCCTTGCGCAGGGCGGTCCTCCGGAAAAGGCGTCGACTTCGCTGCCGTCGGCCGAGAGCAGTCTGCTGCTGTCCTTTGGCAAGTCGATCTATGACCGCGACTGCGCAAGCTGTCATGGCGCGACCGGGCAGGGCATGCCGCCGGATTATCCGCCGCTTGCCGGCAATCAGTCGATCCAGATGGTCTCCGCGGTGAACCCGATCCGGATGGTGCTCAATGGCGGGTATCCGCCGGGCACGTCGGGCAATCCGATGCCCCACGGCATGCCGCCGTTCGCGCAGAAGCTGTCGGATGACGAGGTCGCGGCTGTCGTGACCTACATTCGAACGGCCTGGGGCAATCGCGGCGAGCCGGTGTCGGCGCGGCAGGCCAACGAACTGCGGGCAGCAACGCTGAACTAAAGCATGATCCGGAAAAATGCGAAGCGGTTTTCCGAAACGATCATGCTCAAACAAAGGAGCTAAAGCGCGATGACCAGTCAATCTCGTCTCGTCGCGCGTTAAGGGGAGCGCGATCATGATCAATTCGTCTTCGCCGCAACCGCCGGCATTGGGCTCGGAAGACGATGATGTCGAGACCATCGTCCGCGCCGGTCCGGGTGGCGCGATCGCGGTCGCGGGCATTGCGACGGCCGTCGTGGTCGGATTGTGGTTTGCATTCTACCTGCTGGTCTTCCTGCCGCGGAGCGTTCCTTGATGGCGAGCGAGACTGACCACAGCCTCGGCGAGGCGGTTGCCGCACGGATCGAGCGGCGCTGGGCGACGCTGTCGATCGTGATCGTCGGCGTCCTGGTCGGCATGGCAACCTATATCGGCATCCATCAGGCGACGATGCCGCAGGGCCGGGTCGAAACCGCCGATCCCAAGACGCTGCATCTGTCGGGCGAATTCGTCGAGAGCAATCTCGGCAGCGAAATGCAGGCCGACGGATCGGTCACCGTGCGCGCGATTGGCCAGCAATATTCCTTTACGCCGCAATGCATCGTGGTGCCCGCGGAGACGCCGATCACCTTCCGCGCCACCAGCGCCGATGTCGTCCACGGTTTCCTGATCGAAGGCACCAACATCAACACGATGCTGGTGCCGGGTTACGTCACGGACCTGCCGGTGCGCTTCAAGGCGCCGGGCGATCACGTGATGCCGTGCCAGGAATTCTGCGGCATCGGCCACCAAGGCATGTGGGGCAAGGTCAAGGTGGTCGACAAGGCTGCGTTCCGGGACATGGCGGCAGTGAAGCGGAGGCTGACCTGTGTTGATTAACAAGCGGCTGATCGCGGCGCATTTCTGGCTTGCCTTCATCGTGTTCGGCGTCGCGCTGGTGCTCGGTGCCTGGCAGATGTTCGTGCGCAGCCCGTTGAACGCCTGGCATTTCAATCCCGAATTCTATTATCGCTCGGTCACCGCCCATGGCTCGGCGATGGGATACGTCTTCCCGACGCTGATCGCGATGGGATTCGGCTACGCGATCACCGAAGCCTCACTCGAGAAGGAGCTGGTTGGACGGCGCTGGGCCTGGGTGGGCTTCTTCCTGGTCGCCGTCGGCGCCATTGTCGCGATGATCCCGGTGTCGCTCGGGCTCGCCTCGGTGCTCTACACCTTCTATCCGCCGATGGTCGGCAATCCCTTCTACTACATCGGCGTCGTCATGGTCGTGGTCGGCTCATGGATCTGGGTCGCGCTGATGGTGACCAATTTCACGATCTGGAAGCGCGAGAACCCGGGCAAGCCGGTGCCGCTTGCGATGTACGCCAATGTCGCGGGCTCGTTGCTCTGGGGCTGGACCGCGGTCGGCGCGGCGCTCGAGATCCTGTTCCAGATCCTGCCCGTGGCGCTTGGGCTGAAGTCGACGATCGATGCGGGGCTGGCCCGCGTCTTCTTCTCCTGGACCCTTCATGCCATCGTCTATTTCTGGCTGATCCCGACCTACATCGCCTACTACACGATCTTCCCGCGGGCGATCGGCGGCCGGCTGTTCAGCGACGCGATGGCGCGGATTTCGTTCATCCTGTTCGTCGTGGTGGCGATGCCGATCGGCGTGCATCACCTGTTTGCCGACCCGCAGGTCGGCGCCGGATTCAAGTTCATGCACTCGGTGTTCACCGGCCTCGTCGCGCTGCCGACGCTGCTCACGGTGTTCACGATCTGCGCGTCGGCGGAGATCGCCAGCCGCCTGCGCGGTGGCCGCGGTGCATTCGGCTGGATCGGCGCGCTGCCGTGGTCCAATCCGATCATGCTGGCGACGGCGCTGTCGCTGGTCATGCTCGGCTTCGGAGGCGCCGGCGGTCTGATCAACATGAGCTATCAGCTCGACGCCACCGTGCACAACACGCAGTGGATCACCGGCCATTTCCACCTGATCTTCGGTGGCGCCATCGTCATCATGTATTTTGCCATCGCCTATGATCTGTGGCCGCATCTGACCGACAGGGCGCTGGACAGTTTTGGCCTGATGCGCACGCAGCTCTGGCTGTGGTTCATCGGCATGATCGTGACCACCTTCCCGTGGCATTATGTCGGTATTCTCGGCATGCCGCGCCGCATGGCCTATTACGACTATGCCAACCCGGCGATCTCGCCGCAGGCCTTGTCGGTTACGATGTCGGCAATCGGCGGGTTCATTCTTCTGATATCGGGCCTGCTGTTCCTGCTCGTGCTGATCCGCGGGCAATTCGGCGCGCGAGGCGAGGCGGGTGCGTACCGCTTCGCGGTGCCGCTGCACATGCCGGCGCGGATTCCGGTCGCGCTCAACTCGTTCGGCCTGTGGCTCGCATTGATGGTCGGCCTCACCGTGGTGAACTATGGTTTCCCGATCGCGCAGCTGATGGCGCTGAACGAGACCAGCGTGCCCGCGGTCTATGTCGGAGCAGGCCGATGAGCGACCAGCCGCTGTTCTCGCTGCGCAATCCGTGGTTCGGCGCCAGCGTCGGCATCACGGTCGCCATTGCCGTGTTGTCGGCCATCGCAGGCCTGATCTGGTTGCCGCTGGCGCAACCCAATTTGAAGCTTGCCGGCGTCTGGGATGCGATCTGCAGCGCGGCCGGCGTTCCGCGTGCCGCCGTGCAGGAGCCCGGCATCAAGCCGGATTTCAAGACGTCGAACGTCATCATGACGTCGGAGATGCTGACCAAGGTGAATCAGGTCTCGATCGGGCGGGGCGCAACGCTGGCGCAGCGCTGCGCGATCTGCCACGGACCGCAGGGCGTCAGCGACGCCCATTCACCGAACCTCGCCGGGCAATTTGCCGCGGTGACGTACAAGGAGCTGAATGACTTCAAAACCGGCGCGCGGGTCAGCGTGGTGATGAGCCCGTTCGCAGCGGCGATGAGCGATCAGGACATGAAGGACGTTGCGGCCTATTACGCCTATCTGCCGCGGGTGCCTTCGAACAATCTGGATACCGCGCGTCCCGCGCCGGCGATCGTGGTGACGGGCGCCCCGATGCGCAACATCGCGCCTTGCGGCTCCTGCCACGGCGATGTCGACAACAAGGCGGGAAGCCCCTGGCTCGGCGGCCAGTCGGCGGTCTACATCAAGGCGCAGCTCGAAGCCTTTGCATCCGGGGCCCGCCGCAACGACATCAGTCAGCAGATGCGCAACATCGCGCGCCAGATGACGGCCGAGGAGATCGACCAGGTCGCGCATTACTACGAGGCCCAGCCCTGAGCCATTAACGCGCCATTAACCAAAATTACGGCAGGTTGACGGGACATGGGTGCCGATTGCCGGCGCCCGGCAAGGCACCCGGACAGATGGCGGTCGACCTCTTCAATGCGACGGCTTCGGCAGGTGTCGATCCCTCGCGCCTGAAGGTCGCGAGTTCGATCAAGCAGGCGGCCGCGACCACCGGCACGAGCTTCGAATATCTGCTCACGACCGCGAAGATGGAATCCAATTTCAATCCGCGGGCCGGTGCCACGACCTCGTCAGCGCATGGACTCTATCAATTCATCGACCAGACCTGGCTCGGCACCGTCAAGGAAGCTGGAAGCCAGCTCGGCTACGGCCGGTATGCCGACGCCATCAGCAGGAATTCCGACGGCAGCTATTCGGTCAGCGATTCCTCCGCGCGCGCCGCGGTCATGAAGCTGCGCGACGATCCGGACGCGGCGTCCTCGATGGCGGCGGTGCTGACGCAGTCCAACAGCTTCAAGCTCACCGGTAAGCTCGGCCGCCGTCCGACCGATGCAGAACTTTATATGGCCCACTTCATGGGCGTCGGCGGCGCCGGCAAGCTGATCTCGAGCGCCGAGGATAGCCCGAGCGCCAATGCGGCCACGATGTTTCCGAAGGCGGCGGCCGCCAACCAGTCGATCTTCTACGACAAGTCGGGCAGCGCGCGCAGCGTCAGCCAGGTCTATTCGGTGTTGACCACGCGCTACGCCGCGGCCGCGAACTCCAAGGATACGCGCACCGCCTTCGCCGCGGCGGGCGGCGACACCATGAGCCCTTACGCGATCGCAAGCGCCGCGCCCACACAAGCGCTGACCATGGACACCGCGTCCTATCTCTCGACCTTCCCGGACTCCCGGTCAGCGACGCCCGTCGGAGCGACCCCGGCCGTCGCATCGGCGCAGCCGGCACCGACCTTCCGCTCGCTCTACCAGGCCGGCGACCGCTCGGAGCCGATCTCGCCGGCGGTGCAGGAGCTGTGGGGCAATTCCTCCTCGCTGACCGCGTCGGCGACGCCGAAGGTCCGCGCGCCCGGACGGCTTGACCTGTTCAGCGATCCGAGCGGCACCTACAGCAACGGCTAGCGCTGCCGTGCTGCGCGCGCGAAGCTGCACGCCGTTGCGGTCTTAACGAAACGTCAATAATCCCAAACGTTTATGGTGAACCCTTTATTAAGCGTCATGGTTTATTTTTCCTTGTAGTGGCGTCGTATGCCGATGCCGTTTCGTTGCGTAAGCCGGAAGGACCATGATCGTTCGGCAGTTTATTAGTTGGATTAGGACCGCTCCAGCAGGTGAGCGAGCAGAGGCGACACGGGCGTTGGCCCGGGCCTGGCTCATCTCGGATCTCACCGAGGACGACCGCATCGCAGCCGAAGGCGCGCTGCTGATGCTGCTCGACGACCCGTCGCCGCTGGTGCGGCAGGCGATGGCCGAGGTGTTCGCGCGCAGTGCGGATGCGCCTGCCGCGATCGTGCAGGCGCTGTCGGCCGACCAGCCGGCGATCGCGCTGCCGGTGCTGGAACATTCACCGCTTTTGATCGATGCCGACCTCGTCGACATCGTCGCTACCGGCTCCGACGAGATGCAGTGCGCGATCGCGCGCCGCATCAATCTGCCGGCCTCCGTCGCCGCCGCGATTGCCGAGGTCGGCTCGGCCGCGGCCGCGCTCGAGCTGATCGAAAATCCTTACGCCGGCCTCGCGCCGTTCTCCTGGGATCGCATCGTCGAACGCCACGGCCATCTCGCCGCCATCAGGGAATCGATGCTGCAGCTGGAAGACCTGCCGTCGGCGACGCGGCTGGCGCTGGTCGCAAAGCTCTCCGACACGTTGGCGCAGTTCGTCGTCGCGCGAAACTGGCTCGGTGCCGATCGCGCCGACCGCATCGCCGGCGAGGCCAGGGAACGCTCCACGGTGAACATCGCCGCGCGCGCCTTCGGCGACGACATGCAGAACCTGATCACGCATCTGCGCGCCACCGGGCAATTGACCGCCGGGCTGATCCTGCGCGCGCTGCTGTCGGGCAATCTCGATCTGTTCGGGGCGGCGCTCGCTGAACTCTCCGGACTGCCCTATAGCCGCGTCTCCGCGTTGTTGAACGACCGCGGCGGCAACGGCCTGCAGGCGCTGCTGCGCCGCGCCGGCCTGCCGGAGACCACCTACGCCGCGTTCCGCGTCGCGCTCGAAGCCAGCCACGAGGTCGGCTATGTCGACAGCGGCGACGGCGCGGCACGGCTGCATCGCCGCATGGTGGAGCGGGTGCTGACGCATTGCGAGACCGATCATTCGGCGGCCGAACCGCTCCTGATCCTGCTGCGCCGCTTCGCGACGGAATCGGCCCGCGAGGACGCGCGGATGTTCTGCGAGGAGCTCGCCGCGGAAGACGCCATCGCGGTGCTGCCCTACGACGACGATCTCATCGCGGCCTGAGGGCCGCGTTTCCTGCCCATCGATGGAAGCTTGAGTGGCTGCCGCAACGCGAGCAGCCGGCCGCGGCACTATTCGCCGGGCACGATGCTCGGCGCGAGGATCGCCTCGAGGTGCTCGGGACGGTCGCGGTTGGCGTGGGTCAGGAATTCATCGGCGATGCCGCGGAGCTGCTTGCTCAGCACGCCGGCGACGACCGCGGTGTCGAGCTTGGTGCGGTTGCGCACGATCGCCTGCACGGCGTTGATGTGGTGGGCGATCAACTGCGGCGGTACGGCGCCGAGATCCGGCGCGTGCTCGATGATGCGGCACAGGCTCTCCGCGGCTGCGGCCGCCGACGGATAGCCGAATGTCGCGGCATCGCCCTTGATGTCATGCGCGGCGCGGAACAGCTCCTCGCGCGTCTTTTGGTTGAAGCCCTCGCGCAGCACGGCGGCGTGCGCGGCGGAGAGGCGGTCGGCCTCGATCGTCATCCACTCCTTGAACTCGCCCGACAGCGCGGCGAGCGCCTTTTCGGCGCGGCCGACCGGATCGTCGAGATCGCTCTCGGGGACGCGCAGCAGCATCTTGCGCAGCGGATTGGGCTGCGTGATCACGTGGTGCGTGCCGAAACTCTTGACCTCGATCGTACCGGGTTTGTCTTTCGCCATGGCGGTGTCCTAGATGGCCGAGCGCGCCTTTTCGAGCAGCGACGGCTGTTGCAGCACCTCGACCTCGCCGCTGCCGCGGCGTTCGGGGCCGATATAGGTGTTGGTGGTGTTGCGGCGGCGGTCGGGGCCGAAATAGGTCTTGGTCTTGATGAACGGGCGCGGATTGGCGACCACGTTCATGATGCGCTGGTAGAGGCCCTTGGCCGAGATCGGCTTGGCCAAGAATTCGGTGACCCCGGCATCGCGCGCCACCGTGACGCGGCGCTTCTCGGAATGCCCGGTCAGCATGATGATCGGCGCGTAGGGATTGCCCTTGGATTCCGGCTGCCGGATCATCTGCGCAAGCTCGAGCCCGTCGAAGATCGGCATCGACCAGTCGGTGATGACGATGTCGGGCACGTAGTGCGTATACATCTCGAGCGCGGTGGCGCCGTCCTCGGCCTCATACACCTCGCGCGCGCCGAACGAATGCAGCAGCGTCCGCAGGATGCGGCGCATGTGCGGATTGTCGTCGCAAATCAAAAATCGCAGCTTGTTGAAATCGATGCGATACATGGTCCGGCCCTGATAGGGCATACCGGGCCAATGCGGTATTACCCGACGTTAACCATATCCCGCCCGGGGTTAATGATTGGTTGCCGGGGCAGGGGGAGCAAGGGGAGCCGCCGTCAGTAGCCGAACTGCTCGCGCAGGATGCGCTCCTCCAGCGAGTGGCCGGGGTCGAACAGCATCCGCATCGCGATCGTCTTGTCGGACAGCACCTCGACCCGTCGGACGTCGCGGACCTCGTCATGGTCGGCGACCGCGGCGACCGGGCGCTTCTCGCCCTCGATCACCTCGATCACCACGAAGGCGGAATTCGGCAGCAGCGCGCCGCGCCAGCGCCGCGGCCGGAACGCGCTGATCGGGGTCAGTGCCAACAGCGCCGCGTTGATCGGCAGGATCGGTCCCTGGGCGGAGAGGTTGTAGGCGGTCGATCCGGCCGGCGTCGCCACCAGGATGCCGTCGGCCATCAGCTCGGGCATCCGCTCGTGCTCGTCGATCAGGATGCGCAGCTTGGCGACCTGGTAGGTCTGCCGGAACAACGCGACCTCGTTGATGGCATGATGCAGATGCACGGCGCCGTGGATGTCGGTCGCGCGCATCAGCAGCGGATTGATCAGCGACTCGCGCGCGGCGGCAAGCCGGGTGCGCAGATCATGCGTCGAGTATTCGTTCATCAGGAAGCCGACGGTGCCGCGATGCATGCCGTAGATCGGCTTGCCGCTGCGCATGTTGGCGTGCAGCGTCTGCAGCATCAAACCGTCGCCGCCGAGCGCGACCACGACGTCGGCATCGG
The DNA here is from genome assembly GCF_056837965.1 of Bradyrhizobium ferriligni. Taxonomy (NCBI): domain Bacteria; kingdom Pseudomonadati; phylum Pseudomonadota; class Alphaproteobacteria; order Hyphomicrobiales; family Nitrobacteraceae; genus Bradyrhizobium; species Bradyrhizobium ferriligni. The sequence continues at coordinate 20,016 of NZ_JBXEJO010000062.1, read as the reverse complement.
CGGGTGGATGGTTGCCGTACATTTCCGTCAGCTGCTCGAGCGCCGACTGCGCTTCCGCGCTGGCGCTGGCGACGAAGGCGATCTTGTCATACCGCTTGGAGCTGGCCATTCGCTCACGAACTCGTTTGGCACGGAACACGCCGCGCTCGTCTATACATCCCGGGCGGCCTTGTCGAGATGGTCCGGGAACGGACCGCATGCCACGCCGGCGCCGCCAAACTAGCGCAGTTTGCCGCTGGATTGCGTAAATCGGGGCGCAGGGAGTGAACGATATGGCTAACAGTCTTGCGACACGGCTCGCCGCGGCGTTGCTGGTGGCCTGTCTTGCGACCGCGGCGCGGGCCGACGACGAGACCCCGCAGCCATCGCCGTCGCCGAGCGCGCAGGCTCCAAGTGGCCAGAACCCAGCTGGCCAGAACCCGAGCGGCCAGAAGGGGCGGGCAGGACGCGGCGGCGAGGCGGGCTCCGGCGCCAATGCTGCGGCCAGCGGCTCGACCGCCGAGCAGCACCGCCTGCCGCCGGACTCCACGACCAAGCAATCGGTCGCGCTGCCGAACCGCACCCTGAACTTCAGCGCGACCGCGGGCTCGATCCGCGTGTTCGACGACAAGGGCGAGCCGCTCGCCGACATCGCCTATACGTCCTACCAGCTCGACGGCGCCGAGAAGGCGAACCGGCCGGTGACCTTCCTGTTCAACGGCGGTCCGGGCTCCGCGTCGGCCTGGCTGCAATTCGGCAATGTCGGGCCGTGGCGGCTGCCGTTCGACGGCGCGGTGTCGTCGGCCGCGCCCGAGCTGCAGGCCAATGCCGACACCTGGCTCGATTTCACCGATCTCGTCTTCATCGACCCAGTCGGCACCGGCTACAGCCGCTTCGTCACCACCTCGGAGGAGGCGCGCAAGCGCTTCTTCACCGTCGACGGCGACGCCAATTCGGTCGCGCTGGTGATCCGCCGCTGGCTGGAGAAATACGACCGGCTGACCTCGCCGAAACATCTCGTCGGCGAAAGCTATGGCGGCATTCGCGGGCCCAAGGTGGTACGCAATCTGCAGATGCAGCAGGGCGTCGGCGTCCGCGGCCTGGTGCTGATCTCGCCGGTGCTCGATTTCCGCGAATATACCGGCTCCAGCCTCCTGCAATATGTCGCGAGCCTGCCGACCATGACGGCTGTGGCGCGACAGACGAAGGGTCCGGTGACGCGCGAGGATCTCGCCGACGTCGAGAGTTACGCGCGCGGCGATTTCCTGCTCGACCTCGTCAAGGGGCAAGCCGACACCGAGGCCACCGCGCGGCTCGCCGACAAGGTCGCGAGCCTGACCGGGATCGATCAGGCGGTGAGCCGCAGGCTTGCCGGCCGCTTCGACATCGGCGAATTCCGCCGCGAGTTCGATCGCAAGAACGGCAAGGTGACCGGCCGCTACGACGCCTCGGTCGAAGGCTTCGACCCCTATCCGGATTCCAGCTATTTCCGTTTCAACGATCCGTCCGGCGATCCCCTGATGGCGCCCTTGACCAGCGCCGCCGTCGACCTCACCACGCGCAAGCTGAACTGGCGGCCGGACGGCTCCTATCATCTGCTCAGCGAAAGCGTGAACAAGGCCTGGGAGTTCGGTCACGGCATCAGTCCGGCGGAGTCGGTGACGCAGCTTCGCCAGGCGCTGGCGCTCGACCCCAATCTGAAACTCCTGATCGGCCACGGCCTGTTCGATCTCGCCACCCCGTACTTCGCCTCGAAGATCATCCTCGACCAGTTGCCGGCCTTCGCGGGTCCGAGCCGCACCAGGCTCGCGGTCTATCCCGGCGGCCACATGTTCTACTCCCGCGACGGCTCGCGCCAGGCCTTCCGCAAGGAGGTCGAGGCGCTGATGAGGTGAGGGGAATGTGGCGGTGTGGATTGCGCCGTCGCTGCAAATACGGTCGTCGTCCTGGCGAAAGCCAGGACCCATAACAACCGGATTCGATTGTGAGCGGGATCGTGGCCCCAGCGTCGCGCAACAAATGCCATTTGGGGTAATGGATCCTGGCTTTCGCCAGGACGACATCGATTGTGTGGCACGGCCGACATCCACATTCGTCGTCCCGGCGAAAGTCCGCAGCGGAAGTTGGGAGCGGACCTCGTCGTTCCAACATCGCGCAATGGTTCGCGGCATGTCGGGGTTGGTCGCCGGCCAGGCCGCGGCGCGGCGCGACAATAAATTACGTCCGTTTGCCGCGTGCGCGATCAAGCTCGCGCCGGTTCATGTTTTGACGCGTTTTCTTCACGCGAACCGGTAGCCACTTCGCTCGAAAACGCTTTAGCGCTCACGGCTCCACGGGAAGAGGGAGGCCGGGAAGTCGGCCGCGTAGCGATGGCCGATCGGCGGACGGGGCTCTTCTTGCGGAGGATTCCGGTCGGGCTCGACCACCTTCCTGTAAAGATGCCAGGTCGCGTGACCAAGCACCGGCAGAACGACGCAGAGACCGACGAAGAATGGCAGTGAGCCCACGGCCAGCAATACCGCAACGATCAATCCCCACGCGGCCATCTCAATCGGATTCATCATCACGGCCCGTATCGAGGTGCGGATCGCATCGATCGCTGTCGCATGACGGTCGAGCATCAGTGGAAAGGAGACGACGCTGACGCAGAGGGCAACCAGGGCGAAAAGAAAGCCGACGCCGCATCCGACGATGATGAGCGACCAGCCTTCGGGCGTCGTCAACACGCGCTTTGCGAAATCAGGGATGCTCGCGGCCGGCGCATAGCCGAACGTCATGATGTAGATCGCGTCCGCGGTAGCGATCCAGACCCCGAACAGAACGAGCAGGAGAACGCCAAGCTCGAACATGGCGCCGAACGACGGCGCGCGCAGCACCTGCATTGCATCCCAGGCTCCTGGCTCCTCGCCGCGTTCGCGTCGTCGGCTCAGTTCGTAGAGGCCTAGTCCGGCGAAAGGACCGATCAGGGCGAAGCCGGCGGCGAGCGGAAACAGCAGGGGCAGCACCGAATAGCCAAGCACAAGTCTGAACAGGACAAGTCCGAGCACCGGATACATCACGCACAGGACGATTGCGTGGGTCGGGATGGCCTTGAAGTCTTCCCAGCCGAGGCGCAGCGCGTCGCCCAAGTCGGAAAGGCTGATCTTGCGAACGACGAAGGCGGTAGAGACGCCAAACAATTGCAGCTTGGGTCGTGCGAACACCGTGGTCATGGTTCCGGTCTCCTTGCTTGTGGCCGCAGGGGAACGGAGCGCCATCAACACACGCACATCCGCCTCATGCGCGAAAATCGCGACTGAGTCCGGCAAATCAGATTCAACCAGAAGGAGCTTGCCGGACGACATCTGTCGCAACCGGTCCGGTAAAACTAGTCCGATGCGCGGCAGAAGCAAGGTGGCGAATGCGGTCGGGAGAATTGTGCAGGTGCACAAACGAGGTCTTGCGATGCACCATGCGATAGGGGAGGGCCGATCATTGTTCGCGGCATCCAATGCAGTCCCGCCAACACGCGCCGGACAGTGGCGGGCATTACTCCTCTATTGACGTCTGGCTCGATGGGTACCATGTTGATGATTGACGCCCCCAGCTCCGATGAGGTTGCGGCCGTGACGTTGAGTTTTTGTCATGTCCCAGCATCGCGACCGGCAGAATGGGCGAGGCAAAAGCCACGGTGATGGTGAACGTGAGACCATCCCTCTGACGTGAGCTCCGCCCTTTCGTTCGTCTCCGCAGCCTTCGATGGCAAGGAGGAATGAGGGATGGCTGTAGCGATCTTACTGCTCCTGGTTGCCGTCGCCTCGGTGCTGTTTCACCTCTACAGCCCCTGGTGGTGGACCCCGATTGCCTCGAACTGGAGCTATATCGACCACACGATCAACCTGACATTCTGGATCACCGGAGCGGTGTTCTGCGCGGTGATCGTGTTCATGGCGTATTGCGTCCTGCGCTTTCACCACACCGAGGGACGGCGCGCCCACTACAATCCCGAGAACAAGAAGCTCGAATGGTGGCTCAGCATCGGCACCGCGGTCGGCGTCGTCGCCATGCTGGCGCCCGGCCTCGTCGTCTGGCACCAGTTCGTCACCGTTCCCGACGACGCGACCGATGTCGAGGTCGTTGGACAACAGTGGATGTGGAGTTATCGGCTTCCGGGAAAGGACGGCCGGCTCGGCACGTCAGATGCGCGCCTGATCAGCTCCGACAATCCACTCGGGTTGAATCCCAATGATCCGAACGGGCAGGACGACATCGTCGTGCAAAACGAGGATCTGCATCTGCCGATCGGGAAGCCGGTGAAGGTGCTGCTCCGCTCGATCGACGTTCTGCATGATTTCTATGTGCCCGAGTTCCGGGCGAAGATGGATATGATCCCTGGCTCGGTGACCTACTACTGGCTCACGCCGACCCGGACCGGAACCTTCGACGTCCTCTGCGCGGAGCTTTGCGGTGCCGCGCACGCACAGATGCGCAGCAAGGTCGTCGTGGAAGAAGAGAAGGAATATCACGCGTGGCTGGACAAGCAGCACACGTTCGCCGCCTTGTCCGGCCAGCGCAACGTCGCGAAGGCCGCGTACAAGACTGGCAGCGAATGAACATGCCGACGAGGATCGGCCGGATGTTCGGCCGGACATGAAGTGAACTCGTCGCTGAGCGGAAGACCAGGGAGGGTATTCCGATGGTCGATATCCCGTTTGATCAGGTCGCAGGCATCCCGCCCGCCGAAGTCGCTGAGGTCGAGCTCTATCATCCGCACAGCTGGTGGACGAGGTACGTTTTTTCGCAAGACGCCAAGGTGATCGCCGTCCAGTACTCGATCACGGCGATGTCGATCGGAATGGTTGCGCTGGTGCTGTCGTGGATGATGCGGCTGCAACTGGGATTTCCCGGCACATTCTCCTTTATCGATGCCAATCAGTACCTTCAGTTCATCACCATGCACGGCATGATCATGGTGATCTACCTGCTCACGGCGTTGTTCCTCGGCGGCTTCGGCAACTACCTCATCCCGCTGATGGTCGGCGCGCGGGACATGGTCTTCCCCTACGTGAACATGCTGAGCTATTGGGTCTACCTGCTCGCGGTGCTGGTGCTGGCCGCGACGTTCTTCGTGCCGGGCGGGCCGACCGGCGCCGGCTGGACGCTTTATCCACCCCAGGCGATTCTCTCCGGTACCCCCGGGCAGGACTGGGGCATCGTTCTCATGCTGGCCTCGCTGATCCTGTTCATAATCGGCTTCACGATGGGCGGGCTCAATTACGTGGTAACGGTGTTGCAGGCCCGCACACGCGGTATGACCTTGATGCGCATGCCCCTGACCGTGTGGGGCATCTTCACCGCCACCGTGATGGCGCTGCTGGCGTTCCCGGCGCTGTTCGTGGCCTCGGTGATGCTGCTGCTGGACCGCCTCCTTGGAACCAGCTTCTTCATGCCGACACTGGTCGAGATGGGCCAGCTGACCAAGTATGGCGGCGGCAGCCCGATCCTGTTCCAGCATTTGTTCTGGTTCTTCGGCCACCCCGAAGTCTACATCGTCGCGCTGCCGGCGTTCGGCATCATCTCGGATCTGATCAGTACGCACGCGCGCAAGAACATCTTCGGCTATCGCATGATGGTCTGGGCGATCGTGGCGATCGGGGCGCTGAGCTTCGTCGTGTGGGCGCACCACATGTATGTCAGCGGCATGCACCCGTATTTCGGGTTCTTCTTCGCCACCACGACGCTCATCATCGCGGTCCCGACCGCGATCAAGGTCTACAACTGGGTGCTGACCCTTTGGCGCGGCGACATCCATCTCACGGTGCCGATGCTGTTTGCGCTCGGCTTCATCGTCACCTTCGTCAATGGCGGCCTGACCGGGCTGTTCCTCGGCAACGTTGTCGTCGACGTTCCGCTGTCCGATACGATGTTCGTCGTCGCGCACTTCCACATGGTGATGGGGATTGCGCCGATCATGGCCGTGTTCGGCGGGATCTATCACTGGTATCCGAAGGTCACCGGGCGGATGCTCAATGATGCGCTCGGACGCTTCCACTTCTGGGTGACGTTCATCGGGGCCTATGCGGTGTTCTTCCCGATGCACTATCTCGGCCTGCTCGGGATGCCGCGCCGCTATCACGACATCGGCGAGACCTCCTTCGTCCCGGCCTCCGCCCATGACCTCAACGCGTTCATGAGCGTCGCGGCGCTGATTGTCGGCTTCGCCCAGCTCGTCTTCCTGTTCAATCTGGTCTGGAGCCTGTTCAAGGGAAGAGAGGCGGGCGGCAATCCCTGGGGTGCCACCTCGCTGGAATGGCAGACGCCGGAGACCCCGCCGGGGCACGGCAACTGGGGCAAGGAGCTCCCCGTCGTCTATCGCTGGGCCTATGATTACAGCGTGCCCGGTGCCGCCAGGGACTTCATCCCGCAGAATGAACCGCCGGCCAAGGTGCTGGCCCAGGGGGCCCATCCGTGAGTGCCATCGTCCTGTTCATTGCTACGATTGCAGCGATCGCGGGATGGTGGCTCTCGCAGCAACGGCTGGCCGCCAAGCCGTGGCTGGAGCAGGGCATTGCCGTCGATCTTCGCGGCGATCGCAGCTCTTCGGTGCCGGCGGCGAAAATCGGCCTCGGTGTTTTTCTTGCGGTGGTCGGCTCGCTGTTCGCGCTCCTGATCAGCGCCTACTCGATGCGTACCACCATGGTGGACTGGCGCGAGATGCCGCTGCCGAGGCTGGTGTGGTTCAACACCGGCGTCCTCGTCATCAGCAGCGTGGCGCTGCAATGGGCGCTGATGGCCGCGCGCCGTGGCGACCATGAGGGCCTGATCGCGGGCCTGTTGGTCGGCGGTGCATCGGCCGTGATGTTCCTGATCGGGCAGCTCGTGGTGTGGCAGCAGCTCAGCATCGCCGGCTATGTCATGGCGTCGAATCCGGCCAATTCCTTCTTCTATCTGATCACCGCGCTCCACGGGCTGCACGTGACCGGCGGCCTGGTGGCGCTCGGCAGGACAACCGTAAAACTGTGGCGCGGCGCGCCGATGATGCAGATGCGCCTGAGCGTCGAGCTTTGTACCATCTACTGGCATTTCCTGTTGCTGGTCTGGCTGGTGCTGCTCGGTCTGCTGACGGGCTGGACCGACAATTTCGTCGACATCTGTCGCCAGTTGCTCACCTAGCGAGGCAGGAAGCGATGACAGAAACCACACTCGCAACCCCCAAGGCACTGCCCGGGACGATACCCGGATTGCGCGGCATCGCCGCCGACTGGGCCTCGGACCAGCGCGCGTTCAAGAACGTGTCCTGGGGGAAGGCCATGATGTGGATCTTCCTTCTGAGCGACACCTTCATCTTCAGCTGCTTCCTGCTGTCGTACATGACGGCGCGAATGTCGACGACAGTGCCGTGGCCCAATCCCAGCGAAGTCTTCGCGCTCAATATCGGCGGCCAGCACATCCCGCTCATCCTGATCGCGATCATGACCTTCGTCCTGATCAGCAGCAGCGGGACGATGGCGATGGCCGTCAACTTCGGTTACCGCCGGGATCGCGTCAAAACGGCAGCCTTGATGCTGGTCACCGCGGCATTTGGCGCGACGTTCGTCGGAATGCAGGCTTTCGAATGGACCAAGCTGATCATGGAGGGCGTGCGGCCCTGGGGCAACCCGTGGGGCGCACCGCAATTTGGCGCTTCCTTCTTCATGATCACCGGCTTCCACGGCACCCACGTGACCATCGGTGTGATCTTCCTGATCGCCATCGCACGAAAGGTTTGGCGAGGAGACTTCGACGTCGAGCGGCGCGGCTTTTTCACGAGCCGCAAGGGCTACTACGAGATCGTCGAAATCATGGGCCTGTACTGGCATTTCGTCGATCTGGTCTGGGTGTTCATCTTTGCCTTCTTTTATCTCTGGTGAGGTCGCGCATGACAGAAGCAGCGGTACATGTGGAAGGGCAGGCAGCACAGCATGCGCTACACACCTATGTGCATGGTACGGTGGCATCAGGCGCCGCGCATGCAGAGGGCCAGCAGCACCCGATCAAGCTCTATCTGGTAGTCTGGGGATGGCTGTTCGTGCTCAGCACCTGCTCCTATCTCGTCGACTATTTTGGTATCCATGGCCACCTGCGGTGGTCGCTGATCCTGCTGTTCATGGTGCTGAAGGCCGGCCTGATCGTCGCAGTGTTCATGCACATGGCCTGGGAGCGGTTGGCGTTGGCCTACGCCATCCTGTTGCCGCCGGTGCTGGTGCTGGTTTTTGTAGGGATCATGGTGTTCGAATCCGACTATACGCATCTGCTTCGGGTCATGTTCTTCGCGCCAGCAAGCTAGAAATGCGACGGCCATGACCACATGGGTCATGCTGGACGAGGCAAGGCATCTCGAAGGCGGAGGCCTCGCCGCATGGTCCGGCAACCCTGCGACGAGGGCCTTCAACCGATGGCTTTTCGAACTGACGAGGAATTAATCTCGTGCAAATCAATCGTTCAATTCGTCGCCGGAGCTATGCCAACATCGGAGACTACGTCGCACTGACGAAACCGCGCGTGATGTCGCTGGTCGTCTTTACCGCACTGGTCGGTCTCATGGTCGCACCGGGCGGCATCGAGCCCTTCACCGGGCTCGCTGCTCTTCTTTGCATCGCTGCGGGCGCCGGCGCCGCAGCTGCGCTCAATATGTGGTACGACGCCGATATCGATGCGCTGATGGCGCGTACCGCCATCCGTCCAATTCCCAGCGGCCGCGTATCGCGCCCGGAAGCATTGGTCTTCGGATTGATGCTCGGCTCGTGCGCGGTCCTCGCCCTCGGCACCTTGCTGAACATGGCCGCTGCTGCGCTGCTGGCTTTCACGATCTTCTTCTACGTCGTCGTCTACACGATGTGGCTCAAACGCCGAACCCCGCAGAATATCGTCATTGGCGGTGCCGCCGGAGCGCTCCCTCCGGTGATCGGCTGGGTTGCGGTCACAGGGCATGTCGGGCTCGAGCCGCTCATCCTGTTTCTGATCATCTTCCTTTGGACGCCACCCCACTTCTGGGCACTGTCGCTCAATCTTGCTGGAGAGTATGCCCGCGCCGGCGTGCCGATGTTGCCGGTCGTGGCCGGCAGGACCGAAACAAAGCGCCAGATTCTTCTCTACAGCGTGCTTCTGGTTTCGACCTCACTGCTGCCTTGTGCGCTGGGGTTTGCGGGAGCCGTCTACGGCGCGGCTGCGGCGACGCTGGGAGCGATCATGATTTTTCTCGCATGGCAGGTACGCCGGAGCCACGACAAGGAAAGGCGGCCCGCTCGTCGCCTGTTCGTGTTTTCGATGCTCTATCTGGTCCTGCTTTTCGGGGTGCTGCTGATGAATGCTGCACCCTATGCTCAGTCCCGCTGACTGGGTGCATTCGAATCAACGGCCGCCTTGCCTCGTCGGGCAGCTCAGTGATTGAATTTCGCGGGGCACCCGCCGGGGACGGCCCTAGCGCTCGTCCCGCATATATGGACTTCGCTGGGAGACGAGTCTCAGGTCTTGATCGGCGGACATCGTCTGGAGCCCGTGCATACGTGGCACGCTCGCCGGGTTGCCCAACAAGATCCAGGCGATAGCGCCCGTGGCCAGCATTCCGCCGTAGATCACCAAAAGGTCCCGCCTCATCGCGCTTCCTCCGTATGTGGCCGTCTCCAAGCATAAATCAGGCCAATCCATTCGGGCACGGACAGGTGCGGCGCACAGGATAGCGTTGGACAAGTAGGACAGGCTCGCCCTAAGCTTCGCCCATTGCAGCAACCAGGCGCGGTTCAAGAATGGACTGGTCCTACTATCTCGGGGGCACTGCTATTGTCCTGCTCCTTCTTGCCTATCGGCTGCATGGCGGGCTGTTTAGGAAGAATTCATTGCGGGACGAAAAACTAAATCGACTGATTGATGAACGCATCGGACGCTTGGACCTGAAGCGCCGCAACGATTGAACCGCCCTGAAGCGGCACCTCGAGGCCAACGCAACGCCACTCTCCGGAATCATCCTTACGGCGACGGCAGAGCTACCTTGGTCTCCCGAGATGACCATCTCGGCAGATGATACTTTTTTATGATTTGAAAGAGATATTTGAGCAATCGAATGAAGGTCTGGGTCTATACCGACACAAGCAAGCCCGTTGGCGAGCCGGAGCATCTGAAGGTTTTCGCGACCAATGACGCCGCGCAGTCGTGGTTCAAGCGAAACGTCCCGGAGGGCGCCGCATTTGCTTACGAGATCATTCTGGGGCCACGTTACCTGGCCAAGACGCTCCTCGTGCTGTCCGTCCTGCTTCTTGGCATCGCCGATCTCTACACCACCAACACGATCCTGAATCTCGGCCTCGGCGAGTTGAACCCGTTCATGCATGTCGCTCAGACATGGCTCGGCCCCTGGTGGCTTATCCCGAAGCTCGGTTTGACCTATTTCATGATGTGGCTGCTGTGGCGCAGCAACAACCCTTACAATATCGCGATAGTGGTGGCGTTTTGCTCCACGCCCGTACTCAATAATCTTCTCATCATAGCAGGCACGAACTAACCTCAATTCACGTTTCGAACGTGAACCGAAGGATCGATCTGTCTCACCCATACGTCTCCACGATGAAGTCAATCAGCGCGCGGAGCTTCGGCGTCATCTTGCGGTGCTTCGGCCACAGGATCTGGCGCGCGCGCGCCCGCGTTGTGTAGTTCGGCAGCAGGACCTGCAGCCGTCCGGCGGCGATGTCGTCGGCCAGCAGCTCGTCGCGCATCAGCACGATGCCGGCGCCGGCCAGCGCCGCATAGCGGATGCCGAACGCGCTGTTGATGAAGAGGCGGCTCGCGACATCGACATGCACTTCGCCCTCCGGCCCCGAGAAGGTCCATCGCTGTCCGTCGGACCAGCCGGGGTAGCGCAGGCACTCATGGCGGGCGAGATCCGCCGGATGGGTCGGCGTGCCGCGTTCGGCGAGATAGCTCGGCGCGGCGCAAACCACGCCGGTATAGGGCGACAGCGAGCGCGACATCATGGTGGAATCGGTCAGCGTGCCGACCCGGATCGCCGCGTCCAGCCCTTCCTCGAGCAGGTCGACCATCCTGTCGCTGAGGATGAGGTCGACCGAGACGTCCGGATATCTCTTCATGAAGCGGACCAGCGCGGGCGCCAGGCTGTACGACCCGAAGGCGACCGAGGTCGCGACGCGGAGCTTGCCGCGCGGTGCGCTGAGGGCCTCCTCGACCAGCGCATCGCCGGCCTCGGCCTGTTCCAGCAATTGCCTGCAGTGATCGAGATAGCTGCGGCCGAGCTCGGTGAGGCCCTGCCGCCGGGTCGACCGGTTGATCAATTGCGAGCCGAGCCGGTCCTCGAGAAAACGGATATGCTTGCCGATCATGGTCGGCGACATCCGCAGCTCCTTGGCCGCCGCGGTGAAGGAGCCGAGATCGGCGACGCGGGCGAACACAGACATGCTGGTCAATCGATCCATGATTATAAACCAATAGTTATTTCACTGCAGATCAAAGCGCCGTTTATAGGGTGATAGAATTGTATTTATTACCATAAGTGAGCAATCGGCGCGATGATCCGTGCGATTGCTTTGGAATGTGGCCGGTCGCGCCCGGAGGGGCGCGGACCGCGCGGGGCCTCGAACCAGGACAGGAGTGTCAGGATGCCTTTCCAGATCACGATCAATGGGACCAGTCATCAGGTCGATGCCGATGGCGACACGCCGCTGCTGTGGGTGCTGCGCGACGTGCTGGGCATGACCGGCACCAAGTTCGGCTGCGGCATGGCGCTGTGCGGCGCCTGCACGGTGCATCTCGATGACAGCGCGGTGCGCTCCTGCATCACGACGATCGACAGCATCGGCGACTCCAAGATCACGACCATCGAGGCGGTCGGCAACACACCGGCGGGCAAGAAGATCCAGGACGCCTGGCTCGCGCATGAGGTGCCGCAATGCGGCTACTGCCAGTCCGGCCAGATCATGTCGGCTTCCGCCTTGCTCGCGGGCAAGCCGAAGCCGACCGATGCCGATATCGACGACGCGATGTCGGGCAATATCTGCCGCTGCGGCACCTATGTCCGCATTCGCGAAGCCATCAAGCAAGCCGCGCAGTCGGGAGGTTGAGCCATGACGCTGATCGACAATCTGTCCGAGCGCGCCGCCGATCTGTCGCGGCGCAACTTCCTCCGCGCCGGCGCGATCGCGGGCGGCGGTCTGCTGCTCAGTTTGAGCCTGCCGTTCGCGAGCCGCGAGAGCGAGGCGGCCGCCTCCGACGGCTTCGCGCCGAATGCCTTCATCCGGATCGGCGGCGACGGCAAGGTCGTGCTGACCATGCCCTATGTCGAGATGGGGCAGGGCACCTATACCTCGATCCCGATGCTGATCGCCGAGGAGCTCGAGATCGGCTTGACGCAGGTCCGGCTCGAGCACGCGCCGCCGAGCGACAAGCTCTACGCCAACCCGCTGCTCGGCGTGCAGGCCACCGGCAATTCGAATGCGATGCGCGGCGCCTGGCAGCCGATGCGGAAAGCCGGCGCCACCGCGAAGGCGATGCTGGTCGCAGCCGCGGCGAAACGCTGGAACGTCGAGCCGGGGACATGCCTAGCCGAGAACGGCGAGGTGCATCACGCGGCCTCCGGACGCAAGCTGGGCTACGGCGAACTGGCGACTGACGCGGCGCAGATGCCGGTGCCGGAGAATGTCACGCTGAAGAGCCCGGCCGAGTTCAAGCTGATCGGCACGCCGGCCAAGCGGCTCGATACGCCCTCGAAGATCAACGGCACGGCGGTCTACGGCATCGACGCCCGGCCGCCCGGGGTGAGGGTCGCGACGCTGGCGCAGTCGCCGGTGTTCGGCGGGCGGGTCAAGCGCGTCGATGATGCAGCGGCAAAAGCCGTCAAGGGCGTGCGCCAGATCGTGACGCTCGACGACGCAGTCGCGGTGGTGGCCGACCACATGGGGGCGGCGAAGAAGGGTCTGGCGGCGCTCACGATCGAGTGGGACGAGGGCCCTCACGCCAAGCTCGCCACATCGGATATCGCACGCGAGCTCGAAGCCGCCACCACGAAGCCGGGCACGGTCGCGCAGAATATCGGCGACGCCGACAAGGCGATGGCGGGCGCGGCGACGAAAGTCGAGGCGACCTATCAGCTGCCGTTCCTCGCCCACGCGACGATGGAGCCGATGAACTGCACCGTGCATGTGCGCCCCGATGGCTGCGAGATCTGGGTCGGCAGCCAGGCGCTCTCGCGCGCGCAGGCGGTGGCCGCGAAGGTGCTGAACATGCCGCCGGAGAAGGTGGTGGTGCACAATCATCTGCTCGGCGGCGGCTTCGGCCGCAGGCTCGAGGTCGATGGCGTGATCCGCGCGGTGCAGATCGCCAAGCAGGTCGATGCGCCGGTCAAGCTGGTGTGGACCCGCGAGGAGGACATCCAGCACGACATGTACCGGCCCTACTGGTGCGACCGGATTGCGGTCGGCCTCGATGCGTCCGGCAAGCCGGTCGCCTGGAACAACCGCTTCGCCGGCTCGTCGGTGCTGGCGCGATGGGCGCCGCCGGCGTTCCGCAACGGTCTCGATCCCGACACGATCGAGGGCGCGATCGATCTCGTCTACGACATCCCCAACTTCCACGTCGAATATGTCCGGGTCGAACCGCCGGGCATTCCGACTGCGTTCTGGCGCAGCGTCGGGCCCTCGCACAACGTGTTCGTCACCGAAAGCGTGATCGACGAGCTGGCGGCGGCGGCGAAGCAGGATCCGGTCGATTATCGCCGCGCGCTGCTCGGCAAGTCGCCGCGCGCCAAGGCGGCGCTCGAGCTCGCGGCGGCCAAGGCCGGCTGGGGCGGCAAGCTGCCGGCCGGGCACGGACGCGGCGTGTCGCTGCAATTCGTGTTCGGCAGCTACCTCGCCCAGGTCGCCGAGGTCGAGGTTGCCAGGGACGGCTCGGTCCGCGTCCACCGCGTCGTCTGCGCGATGGATTGCGGCACCGTGGTCAATCCCGACACGGTGCAGGCGCAACTGCAGAGCGGCATCAATTTCGGCGTCACGGCGGCGCTCTACGGCGAAATCACGCTCAAGGACGGCCGCGTCGAGCAGAGCAATTTCGACAGCTACCAGATGCTGCGCATCGATCAGGCGCCGGCGATCGAGGTCTATATCGTCCCGAGCACCGAGCCGCCCGGCGGCATGGGCGAGACCGGAACCTCGGGCATCGTGCCGGCGATCAGCAACGCGATCTTCGCGGCGACCGGCAAGCGGCTGCGCAAGATGCCGGTCGATCCGGCGACCTTGAAGCAGACCTAGGGGCGAGTGAGAGGCTCCCCCGGGTGCTGGCGCGATCGTGAAGCCGGACGGATTTGCGCCGTGCACTGATCCGTGCGAGAAGCGGGCATGCATCTGAGGCGGCTCGCCAATCTCTGGATTCTCCTGCTCGTCGCGGCCGGGCTGTTGCTCGCGCCCGTGGCGCCGGCATTTACCCGGATGATGCCGGATGCCTCGGCCGCTGCGATGCAGGCGATGCCGGATGAACACGCCATGTCTGGACAGGCGATGTCCGAGCAGGCGATGGCCGACGACATGCCGTGCTGTCCGGAGCAGGGCAAGAGCAAGGGCTGCGACGACTGTCCGTTCCTCGCGCTCTGCATGCTAAGCGTTTCGCTGCCGGTGCCCGCCGGCATAGCGTCGCTGGTCGGGCGCGAGCCGCTGCGGAGCCGGATCGCCGCCCCTGACGACCGTCTGCTTGACGGCCTCGGCGCCAAACCTCCCGACCATCCGCCTCGAACCCACGTCTGACGGGCGCGCAAGCGCCTGATCGCTGACGCGTGCGCCAATGGCGCGCGTGCCTTTGCATGCCGCTCACGCGGCTCATCAGACGTATCGAGGATCATCACCATGAAGTCTTTCCACCTGGCGCGGGCCGCTGCCGTCGCGCTGATCGGCGTTGCCGTGACGGGCATGTCTGCCCACGCCGAAATCAAGAACTACGAATTCCAGCTCGTGCAGCCGACGGTCAAGGCGGGTGCCGATCGCATCGTCACGGTGCGGCTGGTCGACAAGACGAGCGGGAAAGCGGTGTCTGACGCGGTCATCTTCTCGACCCGGCTCGACATGGCGCCCGACGGCATGCAGGAGATGGCCACCAAGGTGACGCCGATGCCGGGCACCGAGCCCGGCACCTACCGGTTCAAGGCGACCTTCGGCATGGCCGGCCGCTGGCAATTGTCGCTCGGCGCCAAGGTGCAGGGCGAGACCGGCGCGGTCGAGAACAAGCTCGTCGTCACGGCCGAGCAATGAGCCGCCGGGCAATCGGCCCCTTAACATGGGCCGGCGCCGCCGCTGTGATCGCCGCAACGGCCGCCGCCGCATGGATCGGCCGCGACCTGCCGCCGCGGCCGGTGACCGCTGCCATCGTCTCCGCCGCGCGGGCGGCGGAGACTGCTGCGCCGATCTACTACCGCGATCCCGACGGCAAGTCGTTCTATTCGGCGACACCGAAGAAGACGCCTGACGGGCGCGACTATCTGCCGGTGTTTGCGGATGACGAGGCCGCTGCCGGCGAGCCGGAGCGATCGGCAGAGGTAAGCGCGCCTGCCGCGAAAGGCGAGCGCAAGGTGAAATATTATCGCAATCCGATGGGACTTCCCGACACCTCGCCGTTGCCGAAGAAGGACTCCATGGGGATGGATTACATCGCCGTCTATGACGGCGAGGACAGCGACGACGGTTCGATCACGCTGTCGCCCGGCCGGATCCAGCGCAGCGGCGTCAAGTCCGAGGCCGCGCAGATGCGCCGCATCCGCACGCTGGTCCGTGCGCCCGGCACGATCCAGCTCGACGAGCGTCGCGTCTCCGTGATCGCGATGCGGGCCGAGAGCTATGTGCAGAAAGTCGCCGACGTCACGACCGGCAGCCGCGTGACGAAGGGCCAGCCGTTGATGGAGATCTACAGCCCGGCAATATCGTCCGCCGCGGCCGAATATGTCGCGACCATCACGTCGAAGGCGACTGCGGGTATCGAGCCCTACGGGCGCGGCTCCAAGCAGCGGCTGACCAATCTCGACGTTCCCGAACCGGTGATCGCCGAGATGGAGAAGAGCCGGACGGTTCCGATCGCGATCCAGTGGCTGTCGCCGCGCGACGGCACCGTGCTGCAGCGCGCCGCCATCGAGGGCATGCGCGCCCAACCCGGCGACGTGCTGTTTCGGATCGCCGACGTCTCTGTGGTGTGGGCGTTGGTCGACGTTGCCGAGCGCGATCTCGGCAATATCGTGGTCGGGCAAAAGGTCACCGTGCGGGCACGCAGCTATCCCGGCCGCAGTTTCGCGGGCCAGATCAGCGTGATCTATCCGCAGGTCAACAAGGAGACGCGCACCGCGCGGGTGCGGATCGAATTGCAGAACGCCGACCTCGCACTGCTGCCGGACATGTATGTCGACGCCGAGATCGACACCGGCGGCGCGGCGCCGGTACTTACGGTCGCTGATAATTCCATCCTCGACACTGGCAGCCGCCAGAGCGTGCTGATCGACCGCGGCAACGGGCGGTTCGAGCCGCGCGAGGTCAAGCTCGGGCGGCGCGGCGAGGGCTATGTCGAAATCCGCGACGGCCTCGCCGAGGGCGACGGGGTGGTGACTTCAGCCACCTTCCTGATCGACGCCGAGAGCAACCTGAAAGCGGCGATCAAGGGCTTTGCCGAGGCCGGTGCTGCGCAGGCGGGCGGTGGCGACAAGACGGGGGACCGCCAATGATTGCCCGTGTCATCGCCTGGTCGGCGCGCAACCTGCTGCTGGTGCTGTTCGGCACCGGTTTTGCGGCAGCCGCGGGCCTTTACGCGCTGCTGCATCTGCCGCTCGATGCGATCCCCGATCTCTCCGACACCCAGGTCATCGTCTACACCGAATATCCCGGCCAGGCGCCGCAGGTGATCGAGGACCAGGTCACCTATCCCCTGACCACGGCGATGCTGACGGTGCCGAAGTCGAAGGTCGTGCGCGGCTTCTCGTTCTTCGGCGTGTCCTTCGTCTATGTCATCTTCGAGGACGGCACCGACATCTACTGGGCGCGCTCGCGGGTACTCGAATTCCTCAACGGCGCGGCGTTGCGGCTGCCGGCCGGTGTCTCGCCGACCATCGGACCCGACGCCACCGGGGTCGGCTGGGTCTACCAGTATGCCGTGATGTCGAAAGAGCTGAACCTTGCGGACACCCGCACGATCCAGGACTGGAACCTGAAGTTCGCGCTGGCCAGGGCGGAAGGCGTGGCCGAGGTCGCCAGCGTCGGCGGCTTCGTCAAGCAGTACAATGTCATTCTCGATCCGCAGCGAATGCGCGATCGCGGCATCACCATGCAGCGGATGCGCGACGCCATCCGCGCCAGCAACGCCGACGTTGGCGGCCGCACCGTCGAACTGTCCGAGTTCGAATATGTCATTCGCGGCAAGGGCTATCTGAAGGACATCAACGATCTCGGCAACATCGTGCTGAAGACCGATGGCGGCACGCCGGTGCTGCTGCGCGATGTCGCCCGCGTCGAGCTCGGCCCCGACGAGCGGCGCGGCATCACTGAACTGAACGGCGAGGGCGAGGTCGCGAGCGGCATCGTGCTGCAACGCTTCGGCGTCAACGCGCTCGACGTGATCGAGAACGTCAAGAAGCGTTTCAGGGAGATCGCGACCAGCCTGCCGAAATCGGTCGAGATCGTGCCGGTCTATGACCGCTCCAATCTGATCTATGCGGCGATCGACACGCTGAAGCGCACGCTGTTCGAGGAGAGCGTGGTGGTCGCGCTGGTCTGCATCGTGTTCCTGCTGCATGTCCGCAGCGCGCTGGTCGCGATCCTGATGCTGCCGGTCGGCGTCTTGATGGCGTTCGGCGCGATGAAGCTGCTCGGCATCGGCTCCAACATCATGAGCCTCGGCGGCATCGCGATCGCGATCGGCGCCATGATCGATGCGGCGATCGTGATGATCGAGAATGCGCACAAGCACCTGGAGCGCGCCGAGCCCGGGCGGTCGCGGGTCGCGATCCTGATCGAGGCCGCGGCGGAGGTGGGGCCGGCGCTGTTCTTCAGCCTGCTCATCATCACCGTGTCCTTCATGCCGATCTTCACGCTGGAGTCGCAGGAGGGGCGGCTGTTCTCGCCGCTCGCCTTCACAAAGACGTTTGCGATGGCGGCGGCGGCGCTGTTGTCGGTGACGCTGGTGCCGGCGCTGATGGTGATCTTCGTCCGCGGCAGGATCGTCCCCGAGCACAGAAATCCGATCAATCGCTTTCTGATCTGGATCTACCGTCCGGTCATCAACGGCGTGTTGCGGGCCAAGACGCTGGTGATCCTGCTCGCGCTCGGTGCCGTCGCCGTCTCGATCTGGCCGGCGCGGCAGCTCGGCACCGAGTTCATGCCCGACCTCAATGAGGGCACGCTGCTCTATATGCCGACCACGCTGCCGGGGATTTCGGTGACCAAGGCGGGCGAATTGCTGCAAATGCAGGACCGGATCATCCGCGGCTTTCCGGAAGTCGCCTCGGTCTACGGCAAGGCCGGCCGCGCCGCGACCGCAACCGATCCGGCGCCGTCGGAGATGTTCGAGACCGTGATCAATCTGAAGCCGAAACAGCAATGGCGCGCCGGCCTCACGCTCGACCGCCTGATCGCCGAGATGGACAAGGCGCTGCAATTTCCCGGTGTCTCCAACGCCTGGACCATGCCGATCAAGGCGCGCATCGACATGCTGTCGACCGGGATCAGGACGCCGGTCGGCGTCAAGGTGATCGGTCCCGATCTCGCTGTGATCGACAAGCTCGCACGCCAGGTCGAGCAGGTCGTGCGGGGCGTGCCCGGCACCTCGTCGGCCTATGCCGAGCGCAGCCTCGGCGGCTACTACCTCGAGATCACGCCGAACCGCGAAGCGTTGTCGCGCTACGGCATCGCGGTGCAGGACGTGCAGGACACCATCGCGACCGCGCTCGGCGGCCAGAGCGTGACGACGACGGTTGAGGGGCGCCAGCGCTTCACCGTCAACATGCGCTATCCGCGCGATCTGCGCGACAATCCGGGGGCGATTGCGAGCGACATCCTGGTGCCGATGCCGGCGGGCGGGGCGGTGCCGCTCGGCGAGGTCGCCGACATCGCGCCGGCGCGCGGGCCGACAACGATCCGGACCGAGAACGGGCAACTTGCGACCTATATCTATGTCGACATCCGCGATCGCGATCTCGGCGGCTATGTCGCGGACGCGCAGCGCGCGGTGCAGACCGGCGTGCAGTTTCCCCCCGGCACCTACGTGGTTTGGAGCGGGCAGTACGAATATCTCGAGCGCGCCACCGCGCGGCTCAGGATCGTGGTGCCGGTGACGCTTCTGATCATCTTTCTGCTGCTCTATCTCAACTTCCGCTCGGTGGCGGAGACGATGATCGTGATGCTGTCGCTGCCGTTCGCGCTGGTCGGCGGCCTCTGGCTGATGTGGGCGCTCGGCTTCAACCTGTCGGTTGCGGTCGCGGTCGGCTTCATCGCGCTCGCCGGCGTCGCCGCCGAGACCGGCGTCGTGATGCTGATTTATCTCAACCAGGCGCTGGGCGAGATCACGGCGCGTCGCGCTGCCGAGGGACGCACGATCGATCGTGACGACCTCAATCGCGCGATCATCGCGGGCGCGGTCGAGCGCGTCCGGCCGAAGATGATGACGGTGGTCGCCATCATGGCGGGGCTGTTGCCGATCATGTGGAGCACCGGCACCGGCTCGGAGATCATGCAGCGCATCGCGGTGCCCATGATCGGCGGCATGATCTCGTCGACGCTGCTGACACTGATCGTGATTCCCGCGATCTTCGCCGTCGTGAAGGGCGTCGAGATCAAAGCGAAGGTGTCGGCACGCGAAGTTGCTTCCTGTGCCGCGCGCCAAGCGGCAAAGTTGTGAAGGAAACATGACGCCGGTTCGTGGAGTCAAACCGGATTGAATGATACCCTGAGGGGGTATATAGCTGATGGCGGTTCGTGGCTGGCTGATTTGCGGTCGGCTTTGCGGGCCATCGGAGATGCGAGGCGGGTGTTGGTGCTTTCTCTAATACACATCTCCGAT
>NZ_JBXEJO010000061.1:0-58803 GCF_056837965.1 Bradyrhizobium ferriligni | reverse complement strand
GGCCCGCTCGGCATAGCCGAGCGTGCCGACCTCCCCCTTTGAAGGGGGAGGTGAGGAAAGAGACGAGGAAACGCGAGATCAACATGCTCTTCACCGCCGACCACGACGAACCGCGCCGCGCTCTACAAAAGTTCATCGCGGCCGAGATCAATCCTCATGTCGACGAATGGGAGAAGGCCGACATCTTCCCGGCGCATGAGCTGTTCAAGAAGCTCGGCGATCTCGGCTTCCTCGGGCTCAACAAGCCGGTCGAGTTCGGTGGTCAGGGGCTGGATTATTCCTACGCGCTGATGATGGCCGAGGAGCTGGGGGCCATCACCTGCGGCGGCGTGCCGATGGCGATCGGGGTGCAGACCGACATGGCGACGCCGGCGCTGGCGCGGTTCGGCTCCGACGAGGTGCGGCGCGAATTCCTGGTGCCTGCGATATCAGGCGATCAGGTCGCGTGCATCGGCGTCTCCGAGCCCGGTGCCGGCTCCGACGTCGCCTCGATCAAGACCAGTGCGCGCTCCGACGGCGATGATTACGTCATCAACGGCGGCAAGATGTGGATCACCAACGGCACCCAGGCCGACTGGATCTGCCTGCTGGCCAACACCAGCGACGGTCAGGTCCACCGCAACAAGTCGCTGATCTGCGTGCCGATGAAGACGAGGGGCGTGCAGGTCGCGCGCAAGCTCGACAAGCTCGGCATGCGTTCGTCCGACACCGCCCAGATCTTCTTCGACAATGTCCGGGTGCCGAAGCGCAACCGGATCGGCGAGGAGGGCCAGGGCTTCACCTACCAGATGATCCAGTTCCAGGAAGAGCGGCTGTGGGGCGCCGCCGCCTGCCTGAAGGCGCATGAATTTATCATCAACGAGACCATCGACTACACTCGCAACCGCAAGGCGTTCGGCGGCTCGATCCTCGACAACCAGGTGGTGCACTTCAAGCTCGCGGAGATGCAGACCGAGGTCGAGCTGCTGCGCTCGCTGATCTATCGTGCCGGCGAGGCGCTGGTGGCCGGCGAGGACGTGACCCGGCTCGCGACCATGGCCAAATTGAAGGCCGGCCGGCTCGGCCGCGAGCTCACCGATGCCTGCCTGCAATATTGGGGCGGCATGGGTTTCACCAACGAGACGCCGGTCAGCCGCGCCTATCGCGACAGCCGCCTGACCTCGATCGGCGGCGGCGCCGACGAGGTCATGCTCATGGTATTGTGCAAGATGATGGGCACGCTGCCTGGCCTGAAGCAAAAGGGAAACGCCTGATGATCACGCTCTATCACTGCGACGCCGCGCGCTCGTTCCGTCCGCTGTGGATGCTGGAGGAGCTTGGGCTGCCCTATGAGCTGAAGATGCTGCCGTTCCCGCCGCGGGTGTTCGCCAAGGAATATCTCGGCATCAATCCGCTCGGCACCATCCCGTTCATGATCGATGGCGAGACCAGGATGACGGAGTCCTCCGGCATCTGCCATTACCTCGGCACCAAATACGGCCCGACGCCGCTGATTGTCGGTGTCGACGAGCCGGCTTATGGCGCGTTCCTGAACTGGATGTATTTTTCCGACGCGACGCTGACCTTTCCGCAGACGCTGGTGCTCCGCTACAGCCAGCTCGAGCCGGAGGAGCGGCGCAACCCGCAGGTCTCGGGTGACTATGCAAAATGGTTCCTCGGCCGCCTGCGTGCGGTGGAAGCCGCCGCCGCGAAGTCGGAATTCCTCTGCGCGGAACGCTTCACCGCGGCCGACATTACGAACGGTTATGCGCTGCGGCTTGCCAGCAATATCGGCCTCGCCAAGGATTTCGGGCCGAATGTCGCGGCCTATTGGGCGCGGCTGCAGCAGCGCGACGGCTACAAGCGCGCGGTGGCGGCGGAGCAAAAAGCCGGGCAGGAACAGAACGTTGCGCCGCGGGCGCGGCCCTGATCTCGCCGAAGGCAATGTGTCCCGGAATTGATCCAGCACATCGGTGACAGCTTGCGAATTTGCGTTATGGTAGCTCCGCCGCAGCGGCCCAAAGAGCCGCGCGAGGAGGAACCGCCATGGACGCGATCGTGGACGCGAAGTGCCAGAGCTCCAGCCAGCAATCCGGTCACCGGATGCTGATTACGCCGGAACGGGTGTTCTATGCCGGGCTGCTCGGCCGCCCGCGCGAGCGCTGTCCCGGCGCATTCCATGTTTATGTCGCGATCCGCGACGGGCTGCATCTGTCGACCAGCGACGGCCGCGAGTTGCATGGCGAGCTCGCGGTGACGATGCCGAACCTGCGCCACACCATCACCAGCGAATATCGCTCGGCGATCTGCGTCGCGATCGAGCCGGAAAGCGTGCCCGACGGCACGCTTGAGGCGGTCGCCCGCCGTTTGCAAGGACCGGACTCTCATCTGTTCGCCAATCGCATTCGCAACGCCTATGCGACGCTCGCCGAGATGCAGCATCGCGATGCTATCGCGAATGTCGAGTTCGACACCATGTGCTTCGGCGACGCGCTGCCGCAGCGCGTGCTCGATCCGCGTGTCGTGCGTGCGATCGGCCGCATCGGACAGTTCTCCGGCGAGCCGGTGACCGCGGCAGGCTGCGCCGCCGAGGCCGGGCTATCGCCCTCGCGCTTCCTGCATCTGTTCAAGGAGGAGACCGGGATCTCGTTCCGCTCCTTCCGCGCCTGGAAGCGCGCGCGGCATCTGCTGCACTTCGCCAACCAGGACATCAACCTCGCGCATCTCGCGCAGGATATCGGCTATCCCGACTCGACGCATTTCAGCCATTCGATCCGTCGCTTCTATGGCCTGAAGCCGCGCGCGATCTTCTCCGGCTCGCGGGATCTTGCGATCTATCGCACCGGACAGGCCGCGAGCGAACGCGCGCTGACGTAAGGATCCGTCGTCCCGGCGAAAGCCGGGACCCATACCGCGTGATCTATCGATGGCGTGGGTTGGCAGAGACCTTTTGAAACAATAAACCGGCTGTGGTTATGGGTCCCGGCTTTCGCCGGGACGACACCTGGGATTCGCCTCCGCTACAAATTCGCGCCCTGGATCACCTCGCCGAACCGCAGCCAGCCGGGCCCTTCGATCCGTTGCAGCTGAAGCTGCTGCAGCGGGTGATGGTTGGTCGGGCTGGTGTTGACGCGGATGCCGGGCAACAGCGTCGGGACCTCGACGTCCTTCAGGTTGTTGGCCTGCGCCATGATGTTGTCGCGGCTGAAATTGCCCTTGCATTGCTCGAGCACGATTTTCAGCACCTGCGCCACCGTGTAGGCGTAGAGGTTGTAGCCCTCTTTCGGATTGCCGTCGGGGAAGTACTTCTCCATGAAGGCGAGGAAGTTCTTCACGCCGGGATCATTGGCCCAGGCGGGGTCGGCGACGTCCTTGACATAGGCCGACGAGATCGTGCCCTGCGACTTGTCGAGGCCGACAGGCGCAATGGTCGATGAGATCGAGGCGGCGCCGCTGGCGATGAAGTGCATCGGCTTCCAGCCGAGCTCATAGATCTTGCGAATCGACTGCGCGCAGAACTTTGCCGTGGTGCCCGAAATCAGCACATCGGGATTGGCGCCGCGCAGGGCCACGATCTGGGAATCGATCGTGGGATCGGTGACCTCGTGCGAGGCCACCACGGCTGCGGTCGCAAACCGCTCGCCGAGCACGTCCTTGGCCCCGGCGACGAAGTCCTTGCCGAGGTCGTCGTTCTGGTAGAGCACCGCGAACTTCGCGTTCTTGTTCTGGCTCAGCGCGTATTTGATGAACACCTGCGCCTCGGTCCGCGCGCTCGGCGCAAAGCCCATGGTCCAGGGATAGGTCTTGTAGTCACCCCATTTGTCGCCATTCACCGACAGGAACAGGTGCGGCACCTTGGCGGTGTTGATGTATTTGACGACCGACGAGTTCGGCGCGGTGCCGAGCATGTTGAACAGGAAGGCGACATTGTCGCTTTCGATCAGGCGGCGCACCTGCTCGACCGTCTTCGCCGGATTGAACGCATCGTCGTAGTAGATGTACTTGATCTGCCGGCCGGCGATGCCGCCCTGCTCGTTCAGCATCTTGAAATAGGCTTCCTGGCAGCGCGCCTGCACGCCGAGCGCGGATACCGGGCCGCTCAGGGAGGTGGTGCTGCCGATCCTGATCTCGGTTGCGGTGACGCCGGGCGTGTCCTCGGCAAGTGAAGCTCGGACGCCTGCGACTGCGGCAAGCCCCACGCCTGCCGCGCCGGTGAGCCATGTGCGCCGGTTGATCGAGACCATGACGTTCTCCCCGTGATGCCGGCTTGTTGCGCCGCTTCTGCTTTCAGCAAGGCTATCCGTCACGTGGGCTTGGCGTCTTGTGTTAACCGGCTGGCGGCTGATTGTGTCGTGAGCGCATCCACTTAGCCAGTCAACGCAAGATGGCGCGAAGGCAAAGTTCTCATCATGGGGCGATCAGCAGCGCATGTGCGCTGCAAAGCGGACAAGAGACCCATGAGCGACAAGGCCGTCATCACCTGCGCGCTGAACGGCGTGCTTACCGACCCGAAGCAGCACAACGTTCCGGTGACGCCGGAAGAGATGGCGCGCGAGGCCAGGGCCGCGTTCAACGCCGGCGCCAGCATCATGCACATCCATCTGCGGCAGCAGGAGCCGAACAAGGGCCATCTGCCGTCGTGGGAGGTTGGCGTCAGCAAGGAGATCCAGCAGGCGATCCGCGAGGCCTGCCCCGGCGTGATCATCAATCACACCACCGGCACCTCGGGCCCGAACTACCAGGGCGCGCTCGATTGCGTGCGCGAGACCAGGCCCGAGATCGCCGCCTGCAATGCCGGCTCGCTGAATTATCTCAAGGTGAAGGCCGACAACACCTGGGCCTGGCCGCCCATGATGTTCGATAACGCCGTCGAGAAGGTGCAGGACTATCTCGACGTGATGAAGGCGGCCGGCACCATTCCCGAATTCGAGTGCTTCGATGTCGGCATCGTGCGCTGCGTCGGGATGTACCGGCAGACCGGGATGTATTCCGGCCCGCTCGAATACAATTTCGTCATGGGCGTTGCCTCGGGCATGCCGGCCGATCCGGAGCTGCTGCCGATCCTCTTGAAGCTGAAGGCGCCGGAGGCGCATTGGCAGGTCACCGCGATCGGCCGTGCCGAGATCTGGCCGCTGCATCAGCGCGCCGCCGATCTCGGCGGCCATCTGCGCAGCGGGCTCGAGGATACGTTCTATCTCGGCGACGGCACCAAGGTAACGTCGAACGGGCAGCTCGTCGAAGGCCTCGCCGCCTGCGCGCGCCGCGCCGGCCGTGAGATCGCTAGCCCGGCGGAAGCGCGGCAGATCTTTGGGGTCAGGCACTAGGGCTACGCCAGCCGTCATTGCGAGCGCAGCGAAGCAATCCATCTTGCCGTTTGGAAAGTATGGATTGCTTCGTCGCTTCAGCGCAAAATTACTTCGCAATTTTGTCGCGGGCTCGTCGCAATGACGGTTGAGAGGAGAACCAAGCATGGACAATCTCGCAGCAACCGGCGGTGTCACCGGGCCGGGTCGTATCGGCCGGGTCGCGATCGGCGATCTGTTGAAGCGCGCCGCGCGGCGGTTCCCGGATCGCATCGCGCTGACCGATGGCAACCGGCAGGTCACCTTTACCGAACTCGAGCGCGACGCCAATCGCTTCGCCAATCATCTGGTGCAGCGCGGGCTGAAGCCGGGCGAAAAGATCTCGACCGTCTGCAACAACTCCGTCGAGTTCGTCAAAGCGCTGTTCGGCATTCACCGCGCCGGCCTGGTCTGGGTGCCCATCAACACCATGCTCGGGCCCTCGGATATGGACTACATCCTCGGCCATGCCGAGGTCCGCTTCGCCGTCATCGACGACGCCCTTCATGCCCAGACCGACCGCCGCGCGGCGCTGGAAGCGCGCGGCATGGAGATGATCGCAATCGACCTGACCGGCAATGCCGGCAAGACCGGATTGCAGGAGTTCAACGGTCTGCTGGAGGGACAGTCCGATATCGAGCCTGACATCGAGATCAACGACCGCGACCTCGCGATGATCATCTATACGTCAGGCACGACCTCGCGGCCGAAGGGCGCGATGCATTGTCACCTCGCCGTTGTCATGGCCGTGATGAGCAATTGTATCGAGATGCAGCTCTCGCGCGATGACGGGATCACCGGACAGTTTCCGCTGTTCCACTGCGCCGGCCACGTGCTGCTGCTCAGCTATCTCTCGGTCGGCGGCCGCATGGCGCTGATGCGCGGCTTCGATCCGGTTGCCTGCATGGAGGCGATCGTCCGCGATAAGCTCACCGTGTTCGTCGGCCTGTCCTTGATGTACCAGGCGATCCTCGACCATCCGCGCCGGCGCGACTACGACCTGTCGGGCCTGCGCTGCTGCATCTACACCATGGCGCCGATGGGCAAGCCGCTGCTCGAGCGCGCCATGGCCGATCTCTGTCCGAACTTCGTGCTGTCCAGCGGCCAGACCGAGATGTATCCGGCGACGACGATGTCCCGCCCGGAGGTGCAGCTCGACCGCTTCGGCAACTATTGGGGCGAATCGCTGATCGTCAACGAGACCGCGATCATGGACGACAATGGCAACCTGCTGCCGCGCGGCGAGATCGGCGAGCTGGTGCATCGCGGGCCCAATGTGATGATGGGCTACTACAAGGACCCAAAATCGACCGAGGAGGCGCGCAAGTTCGGCTGGCACCATACCGGCGATCTTGCCTTGATCGACGGCAATGGCGAGGTGCTGTTCCTCGACCGCAAGAAGGATATGATCAAGTCGGGCGGCGAGAACGTTGCCTCCGTCAAGATCGAGGAGACGTTGCTGGCGCACCCCGCCGTGCAGAATGCCGCCGTGGTCGGCCTGCCGCATCCGCAATGGGGCGAGGCGGTCTCCGCCTTCGTCAAGCTGAAACCCGGCGCGGCGGCCGACGAGGCCGGCATCGAGGCGCATTGCAGAAAGCATCTCGGCGGCTTCCAGGTGCCGAAGCTGGTGCGTATCCTCGAGGAGATGCCGATGACCGCGACCGGCAAGCTGCGCAAGGTCGAGCTGCGGCAGCAATACAGTGGGCATTTTGTGGAGCGCGCCTAGTGGCCATCATCGAGAACACGATTTCCACCGGCAGCGCCGCCTTCCAGGGCAATCGCGACGGCATGCTGGCGCTGATCGCCCGGATGCGCGCCCTGGAGGAGCGGACGCGCGCGGCCTCCGCCGCGGCAAAGGACCGCTTCCACAAGCGCGGCCAGCTGTTGCCGCGCGAACGCGTTGCGCTGGTGCTCGATCCCGGCTCGCCCTTCCTCGAACTGTCGACGCTCGCCGGCTACATGTTCGACGTGGCGGATGCGGACAAGAGCGTGCCCGGCGGCGGACTGGTCGCCGGCATCGGCTTCGTCTCCGGCATCCGCTGCATGGTCAGCGCCAATGATGCCGGCATCGACGCGGGCGCATTACAGCCTTACGGCCTCGACAAGACGCTGCGGGTGCAGGAGCTCGCGCTGGAGAACAGGCTGCCCTATGTGCAGCTGGTCGAGAGCGCCGGCGCCAATCTGCTGCGCTACCGCGTCGAGGACTTCGTCCGTGGCGGCAACATCTTCCGCAACCTGGCGCGGCTGTCGGCGGCGGGGCTTCCTGTCGTCACCGTCACTCACGGCTCCTCGACCGCGGGCGGCGCCTACCAGACCGGCCTGTCCGACTACATCGTGATGGTGCGCGGCCGCACCCGCGCCTTCCTCGCCGGGCCGCCTCTGCTCAAGGCCGCCACCGGCGAGATCGCGACCGAGGAGGAGCTCGGCGGCGCCGAGATGCACACATCGATCTCGGGCCTTGGCGATTATCTCGCCGAGGACGACCGCGATGCACTGCGCATCGCGCGCGACATCATGGCCAAGCTGCCTTGGGACCGTTCCTGGGATCGGCCGGCCCTCGAACCGGCCGCGTTCAAGCCGCCACGTTACGACGCCGAGGAGCTGCTCGGTATCATGCCGATGGATCACAAGCGTCCCGTCGACATGCGCCAGGCGATCGCGCGCTTCATCGACGATTCCGACTTCACCGAGTTCGGCGCCAATTACGGTCCGGCGACGGTCTGCGGCCATGCCCGCATCCAGGGCCAAGCGATCGGCATCATCACCAATAATGGCCCGCTCGACGTGCCCGGCGCCAACAAGGCGACGCATTTCATCCAGGCCTGCTGCCAATCGCGTACGCCGATCCTCTACATGAACAACACCACCGGCTACATGGTGGGCCGGGCCTATGAAGAGGCCGGCATGATCAAGCACGGCTCGAAGATGATCCAGGCGGTGACCTCGGCGACGGTGCCGCAGATCACGCTGTATTGCGGCGCCTCGTTCGGCGCCGGCAATTACGGCATGTGCGGTCGCGGTTTCCACCCGCGCTTCTGCTTCTCCTGGCCCAACGCCAAGACCGCGGTGATGGGCGGCGAGCAGGCCGCCGAAACCATGGCGATCGTCACCGAAGCCGCCGCCGCGCGGCGCGGCAAGCCGATCGAGAAGGAGAAGCTCGACGCGATGAAGGCGCAGATCACCGGCGTGTTCGACGGCCAGATGGACGTGTTCTCGACCAGCGCCCGCGTGCTCGACGACGGCGTGATCGATCCGCGCGATACGCGGACGGTGCTGTCAGAGGTGCTTTCGATCTGCCGCGAGGCCGAGGCCCGCAGCCCGCAGCGCATGCAGTTTTCGGTGGCGCGGCCATGAGCGGGGCAATCGTGAAGCGGACGCCGTTCTTTAAGGTCCTGATCGCCAATCGCGGCGAGATCGCGCTGCGCATCATGCGATCGGCACGGCGGCTCGGCCATGGCGTCGTCGCCGTCTATTCGGACGCCGACCGCGATGCGCTGCATGTGCGCGAGGCCGACCAGGCGGTGCGGATCGGCGAGGCGCTGCCGGCGCAATCCTATCTGAAGATTGACGCGATCATCGCCGCGGCCAAGGCGAGCGGCGCCGGCGCGGTGCATCCCGGCTATGGTTTCCTCGCCGAGAACGAGGATTTTGCGCAGGCCTGCCGCGATGCGGGTCTGGTGTTCATCGGTCCGTCGCCGGAAGCGATCCTTGCGATGGGCAACAAGGCCGGCGCCAAGGAGATCATGCAGCGGGCCGGCGTGCCCTGCGTGCCCGGCTACCAGGGTGCCGACCAGAGCGATGCCGTGATGCTGGCGGAAGCCAAGGCCATTGGTTTTCCGGTCATGATCAAGGCGGTCGCCGGCGGCGGCGGCCGCGGCATGCGGCTGGTCGCCGATGCGGCGGCATTTCCCGACGCGCTGCGCAGCGCGCGGTCGGAGGCGCAGGGCGCGTTCGGCGATCCGACCGTCATTCTGGAGCGCGCGATCGTCAATCCCCGCCACATCGAGATCCAGGTGTTCGGCGACCGCCATGGCAACGCCATCCATCTCGGCGAGCGCGATTGCTCGGTACAGCGGCGGCACCAGAAGCTGGTCGAGGAGGCGCCGTCGCCGGCGGTGACGCCGGAGCTGCGCGCGCGGATGGGCGCGGTCGCGGTGCAGGCGGTCAAGGCGATCGGCTACGAGGGGGCGGGCACGCTGGAGTTTTTGCTCGATCGCGCCGGAAACTTCTACTTCATGGAGATGAACACGCGGTTGCAGGTCGAGCATCCCGTCACCGAGGCGATCACCGGGCTCGATCTGGTCGAATTGCAGCTGCGCATCGCCAGTGGTGCGCCGCTCGGCTTGACCCAGGAGGACGTCAAGTTCTCCGGCCATGCCATCGAGGTCCGGCTCTGCTCGGAGGATGCTGGTCACGACTTCATGCCGCAATCCGGCCGCATGGCGCGGTGGCAGATGCCCGATGGCATCCGCGTCGAGCACGCGCTGCAGTCCGGATCGGAGATTCCGCCGTTCTATGATTCGATGATCGCCAAGGTCATCAGCCACGGCGCGACCCGCGATGAAGCGCGCGGCAAGCTGATCTGTGCCCTGGAGCAGGTCACGGCCTTCGGCGTCACCACCAATCAGGGCTTCCTGATCGATTGCCTGCGCCATCCGGTCTTTGCCAGGGGCGAGGCGACCACGGCCTTCATCGGCGACAACCGCGAAGCGCTGCTCGCGGTCCGGCCCGATCGCGGCAGCGATGTCGCGCTAGCGGCGCTGCTGCTCTACGTCACCCATCCGCACGCGCCGCCATGGCAGCGCGGCCGGTCGCTTTCTGCGACATTCCCGCTCGGCCTGCGGATCGATCTCGGCCACGGCGTGCAGGAGATCGAGATCGTTCGCGAGCGCGACGGCAGCTACCTCGCGACCCGCAACGGCGATCGCTTCAGCTTCGTGATCGACGAGCTCAGCCAGGACAGCATCCGCTTCCACCACGACGGGGTGATGGAGCAGGCCAGATTCCTGCGCGATGGCGATCGACTCTATATCCTGCATCGCGGCGTCACGCTGTCGGTGCGCGACTTCACGCTGGCGCCGCCGGAAAGCGCGACGGCGGCCGGCGGCGACGGCAAGGTCCGCGCCGCCATGAACGGCCGGGTCGTCGCGGTGCTGGTGAAGCCGGGCGACAAGGTCGCGGCCGGCCAGCCGGTGATGACGCTGGAAGCGATGAAGATGGAGCACGTCCACACCGCCGGCGTCGCGGGCACGGTCACGTCGATCGATGTCGCCGAGGGCGAGCAGGTGACGACGGGGAAGATCGTGGTGGAGATCGAGGCGGCGGCATAAAGACTGTCGTCCCGGCGAAGGCCGGGACCCACAACCACCGCTGTATGTTGTTGGAGCAAGCTGTGGCCCCAGTTTGGCAAATCAACGGGCATTCGGGGTAATGGGTCCCGGCCTTCGCCGGGACGACACTAATTTATGAGGCCGCTTGCCCCGTTCCGTCATTCAGCCAGCAGGCGACCTGATGCGCCGGACCGGCCGCCTGCAGCACCGGGCGTTCGGTCTTGCAGCGATCCATCGCGTAGCGGCAGCGGGTGTGGAAGGCACAGCCTGAAGGTGGATTGATCGGGCTCGGGACATCGCCGTCGATCAGCGGCGCGGTTCGCTTGGCCTTGGGGTCGGCGATCGGCACCGAGGCGAGCAGCGCCTGGGTGTAGGGGTGGCGCGGATTGGCGAACAGCTCGTGCTTGTCGGCGATCTCGACAATGCGGCCGAGATACATCACCGCGACGCGGTGGCTGATATGGGCGACAACCGCGAGATCGTGCGCGATGAACAGATAGGAGAAGTTCTGCTGGCGCTGCAGGTCGATCAGCAGATTGATCACCTGCGCCTGGATAGAGACGTCGAGCGCGGAGACCGGCTCGTCGCAGACGATCAGCCGCGGCCCGAGCGACAGCGCACGCGCGATGCAGATACGCTGGCGCTGGCCGCCGGAGAACTGGTGCGGGAAATTCTTCATCTGGTCGGGCCGCAAACCGACCTGCTGGAACAGTTCCGCGACACGCTCCTGCTTCTTCGCGCCCGTCGCAAGGCCATGCACGGTGAGGGGCTCGCCGACGATGTCGCCGGCCGTCATGCGCGGGTTGAGCGAGGCGAACGGATCCTGGAACACGATCTGCATCGAGCGCCGGTACGGCCGCAGCGCCGCCTTGCTGAGTGGCGCGATGTCCTCGCCATCCAGCTTGATGGCGCCGCTGGTCGGCTCGACCAGCCGCAGCACGGTGCGCGCCACCGTCGACTTGCCGCAGCCGGATTCGCCGACCAGCCCGAGCGTCTCGCCGGTGCCAAGCGCGAAGCTGACGCCGTCGACCGCATGCACGGTGCCGACCTGCCGGCGCAGCACACCGCCGCGCACCGCGTAGTGCTTGACGAGGTCGGTCACCTCGAGGAGCGGGCGCTGTTCGGTCATGACGCCTCCGCAATCTCGCCGGCGCGCCAGCACGCGGCCCAGTGATTGCTCTTGATCTCGTCGAGCGGCGGATATTCCTGCCGGCAGCGGTCGACCGCCAGCTTGCAGCGCGGCGCGAAGGCGCAGCCGGGCGGCAGCTTGGTCAGCGACGGCACCATGCCGGGGATTTCGGTCAGCCGCGCATCGGTCTTCGCGCCGAGCGCGATCACCGCCGGCATCGAGGCCATCAGCCCGCGCGTGTAGGGGTGCAGCGGCGTCTCGAACAAAGCTTCGACCGTCGCCTCCTCGACCTTCTTGCCGGCATACATCACGATCACGCGCTGCGCGGTTTGCGCGACGACGCCGAGGTCGTGGGTGATCAGGATCAGCCCGGTGCCGAGCCGCTTTTGCAGATCGACGATCAGCGCCAGGATCTGCGCCTGGATGGTGACGTCGAGCGCCGTGGTCGGCTCGTCCGCGATCAGGAGCGCCGGCCGGCACGCCAGGGCCATCGCGATCATGGCGCGCTGGCGCATGCCGCCGGACAGCTGATGCGGATATTCCTGCGCGCGACGCTCCGGTTCCGGGATGCGCACCAGCCGCAGCATGTCGACGGCCTGCTTCCAGGCCTCCTTGCTGCTCACCTTCTGGTGCAGGCGCACCGCCTCGATGATCTGGTCGCCGATCCGCATCACCGGATTGAGCGAGGTCATCGGCTCCTGGAAGATCATCGAGATGCGGTTGCCCCTGATGTCGCGCATCGCGGCATCGTCGAGCTTCAGCAGATCGGTGCCCTCGAGCGTCACCGAGCCGCCGACGATGCGGCCGGGCGGATCGGGCACCAGCCGCATGATTGACAGCGCGCTGACGCTCTTGCCGCAGCCGGACTCGCCGACGATCGCGAGCGTCTCGCCGCGACGGACCGAGAACGAGACGTCGTCGACTGCTCGGAACAGGCCGGAGTTGGTGAAGAACACCGTCTGCAGGTTCTTCACGTCGAGAATCGTATCGAACGTCTTGGCCTCGCTCATCAGCCGCGCTGCCTCGGATCGAGAATGTCGCGCAACGCGTCGCCGAACAGATTGGTGCCGAACACTGCGAGGCTGATCGCAATGCCGGGGAAGATCACCAGCCATGGCGCGGTGCGGACATATTCGGCGGCGGATTCGGACAGCATGCGACCCCAGGACGGATAAGGCTCGGGGATGCCGAGGCCAAGGAACGACAGCGACGCTTCGGTCAGGATGGTCGAGCCGAGTTGCGCGGTGGCGAGCACGATCAGCGGCGCAATCGTGTTGGGCAGCACGTGGCGCAGCGCGATCCGCGTCTCGCTCATGCCGATCGATTTGGCGGCCTCCACGAACGGCTGCTCGCGCAGCGCCAGCGTGTTGGCGCGGATCACGCGTGCGACCGTCGGGATCAGGGGAATTGCGATCGCCAGGATCACGTTCGGCAGCGATGGGCCGAGCGCCGCGGTCATGACGAGTGCGAGCACCAAGAGCGGCAGCGACTGCAGGATGTCGGTCACCCGCTGGAACACGAGGTCGACCCAGCCGGAGAGATAGCCGGAGGCGAGGCCCACGATCACGCCGAGCGTAGCGCCGAGCGTC
This sequence comes from Bradyrhizobium ferriligni, assembly GCF_056837965.1. Lineage (NCBI taxonomy): Bacteria > Pseudomonadati > Pseudomonadota > Alphaproteobacteria > Hyphomicrobiales > Nitrobacteraceae > Bradyrhizobium > Bradyrhizobium ferriligni. Next base: position 45,434 of record NZ_JBXEJO010000061.1, on the reverse strand, counting down.
GTCGAGCCGATGCCGACCGCAAGCGAGATCCGCGCGCCGTGGATGATGCGGCTCCAGACGTCGCGGCCGAAGGAGTCGGTGCCGAACCAATGCAGCGAGGACGGCGCAGCCAGCCGGTGCGCGGAATCGACGCTGAGCGGATCGTAGCGGCTGATGACGTTAGCGAAGATCGCGGTCAGCACGAACAGCAGCATGATGACGAGGCCGACCGTGCCGAGCACGTGGCGCTGTGCGAGGAACGCAAACCGTCCCCAGCCGCCGGTGGCGTTGGCCCCGGCACGTCGCAATTCGCTGTCGAAATTGATCGTTGCCACTTGGCCTCTTTAGTTGAGCATGATCTCAGCGCAAACGCTTCGCGTTTGTCGCAAGGAAAACCGGTTCCCACTTTTCCGGATCATGCTCAGTCTCCAAACCGGATACGTGGATCGATTGCTGCGTAGAGCATGTCGACGATGAAGTTCACAACCACCACCACGACAGCGATGAACATCACGAGGTTCTGCACGATCGGATAGTCGCGCCAGCGCAGCGCCTCGACCAGGAAGCGGGCGATGCCTGGGATGTTGAACACGGTCTCGGTGACGATCAGCCCGCCGATCAGGAACGCGGCCTCAATGCCGATCACGGTGATGACCGGCAGCACCGCGTTCTTCAGCGCGTGGTGATAGTTCACGGAGGCCTCGGAGGCGCCCTTGGCACGCGCGGTGCGGATATAGTCCTGGCGCAGGATCTCCAGCATCGAGGAGCGGGTGATGCGCATGGTGAGCGCCGCGCTGCGGAAGCCGACTGCCATCGCCGGCACGGCATAGATGGTCAGCGCCTCGATCCAGGTTTTCGGGTTGGGATTGAAGATCGGCATGGTGCCGAACAGCGAGACCGAGGCCATCAGGATCAACAGGCCGAGCCAGAATGACGGCAGCGACAGGCCGCTGAGGCTGACGACGCGCAGCGCATAATCGAGCCGTGAGCCCTGGTGGACGGCGCTGATGACACCGAGTGGAATGCCGATCGAGGCGGAGAACAATAGCGCCAGTCCGGCAAGCCGCGCCGTGATCGGAATCCGCGGCAGGATTTCCTCCAGCGCCGGCTTTTCCGAGACGTAGGAATAGCCGAGATCGCCGTGCAGCAGGCCGCCGATCCAGTGCAGATACTGGATCACGATCGGCTGGCTCAGGCCGAGCTCGCGCTCGAGATTGGCCTTGTCGGCGGGATCGACGAAGCCCGCGGCGTCGAACAGGATGTCGACGATGTTGCCGGGAACGACGCGCAGCAGCACGAAGATGATGACCGAGATCCCGAACAGGGTCACGAGCATCAGGAACAGCCGCCGCACGATATAGGCAAACACCCTGGCTCTCTCCCTGATCCCGCCTGTGTCTTGTCTTCCGGCGCGTTTTCTTGACGCGAACCGGTATCCACTTCGTTCGAAAACGCTACGCCTACTTGTCCAGCCAGACGTCTTCGTAACGATAGCCGTTATAGGAGCTGTTGGACATGATCGTGACATTCTTCACGTAAGGCTGCCAGCAGGTGCCGGTGCGGGCATGGAAGATGATCGGACGCGCGACGTCTTCCTGCAGCTTCTTGTCGATCTCCCAGACCAGCTTCTTGCGCTTGTCGGTGTTGGTCTCTTCCGACTGCTGGTCGAACAGCTTCTCGATCTCCTTGTTGCAATAATTGGTGTAGTTCCGCTCCGAGCCGCAGGCATAGTTCTCGTAGAACGACTGGTCGGGCTCGTCGACGGCATTGCCGGTCAGGTTGAGGCCGAGCGAGTAGTCCTTGCGGGCGATCTTCGGGAACCATTGCGCGGTGTCGACGACGTCGAGCTCGGCGTCGATGTAGATGCTCTTGATCTGGTCGATCAGGATGATCGCGGGATCGCGATAGACCGCGATGTTGCGGGTCGAGACCTTGATCTGCAGGTGCTTGTCCGGGCCATAGCCCGCCTTCTGCATCAGCTTGCGGGCTTCCTGGCGGTTCTTCTCGATGTCGGGACCGTAGCCGGGGATCTGCTCCAGCATGTCCTTCGGCATCGCCCACAGCCCGTCCGGTGCCGGCTCCATGGTACCGCCGATGTCACCTTGGCCCTCGAACATGATCTGGATGAACGCCTTGCGGTCGAGCGCCAGCGCCAGCGCACGGCGGATGTCGAGATTGTCGAACGGCGGCGCGGTCGAATTGATGATGATGTTGGTGGAGACGTTGTTCGGTTCCACCACGCAGACCGCATTGGGCGCCTGCGACTTGACGTCCTTGAGCAGCGGGATCGAGACCTCGGTCGGGAACGTCATGTCGAACTTGCCGGAGACGAAGCCGAGGATCGCGGTCGAGCGGTTCGGGATGATGGTGAACTCGATACCGTCGAGATAAGGCAGGCCCTTCTTGAAGTAGTCCGGGTTCTTGGTGAGCTTGATCGACTCGTTGGCCTTGAACTCGACGAACTTGAACGGGCCGGTACCGACCGGCTTGGTGCGCATCTCGGCCGGCGACACATGGCAGGGATAGACCGGCGAATAGCCCGAGGCGAGCAGCGACAGCAGCGCCGGCTGCGGCCGCTTCAGCTTGAACGACGCCTCATAGTCGCCGTTGGTCGTGACCTCTTCGACTTGCTCGTACCAGGACTTGCGCGGGTTCTGCCGGAACTTCTGCTGCGACTTGCCCATCAGCATGTCGAAGGTGCATTTGACGTCGGCCGCGGTGAACGGCTTGCCGTCGTGCCATTTCACGTCCTTGCGCAGCTTGAAGGTCAGCGTCTTGTTGTCGCCGCTCCAGGCCCAGCTCTCGGCAAGCTCGGGCCTGATCGTGCTGGCGCTGTTCTGGGCGATGTGCTGGTCGAAGATGACGAGATTGTTGAAGATCGGCATGAACGGAACGTTCAGCGAATAGGTCGCGCCCTCGTGGATCGAGGCGCTGCCGGGGCTGTCGCGGTGATAGATTCTGAAGATGCCGCCCGGTTTCGGCTCGGCTGCGCGTGAAACGTCGCCGATGATCAGCACAGACAACACCGCGACGGCCAGCGCTTGCACGCTCCGCATGGTCCCCTCCCACATTTCGGTCTCAATGGCCGATTGGCATCGACGATACCACGGTGAGGCTGTCGGGCAACCAGCGAGGATCGCGCGGGGATTGGCAATTCGGATGACGCCACAACATTAAAATTTCCGCTGATCGGGAATAATGGCTGTGATTGTGGGGAACCCGGGTTGTTTTGCTATGCAGCGGCGAAACTCCATTCGAATTAAGTTGCGGGCGCCGATGCGTGCGGCGTGAAGCGGGCCGCAATCAGCGACAGTATGTCGCCGATGTAAGCCGCGCACTGCACACGCTCTCCGTCATCCTGAGGAGCGCGAAGCGCGTCTCGAAGGATCGACGGCCCAGCTGGTGGCCGTGCATCCTTCGAGGCTCGCCCAGCGGCGCAATTGCGCCGCAAGGCTCGCACCTCAGGACGACGGGGAAACATTCGCATTCGCCTCACTCCGCCGCCTGCGGCGAGGGCAGGCGCATGTTGGCGACGCCATCGGCCTCGGTCGCCGAGATCGTGGTGCGAATCATCAGGCGGCCTTCATGCGCCGGCCAGGGGCGGCCGCGATGCATGGTGGCGCGGTTGTCCCACATCACGACGTCGCCCTGCTTCCACTGGTGCAGATAGCTGACGCCGGGCGCGGTCGCGGCTTCGGTCAATTGCTCGATCAGCGCCTTGCCGGCGTCGGCATCCATGCCCTCGACGCCATAAGCGTGGGAAGCCAGATACAGCGCACCGCGGCCATTGACGGGATTGCGCCAGACCATGCGCCAGCACACCGGCGGCAGCGCGTCGACTTCATCCGACGTCGCAAGGCCGGTGGCCACCTTGCTGCGCGAATGTGCGTAGGAGTGCCAGGCGAACGAGTTCTCCAGCCGCTTCGCCGTGTCCTTGTCGAGCCGCTCGAAGGCAAGCCGCATCGAGACGAATTCGGTCTCGCCGCCATGCTCGGGAATGATGCGAGCGGACAGGATCGAGGTCAGCGCCGGCACGCGCTTGAAGGAAGAGTCGGTGTGCCAGAGCTGGTTGGCCCTGGCACGCAGCTGCTGCCGGTGATCGGATGGAACCACCTTGCCGTCGGGCCCGAAGGTCGAGAGAATCACAAAATGCGATCCGGTGCCCATCGAGCCGACCTTGGTCACCTCGGGCGGGCCGAAGCGGCGCGAGAAGGCGAGCTGGATGTCGTCGCTGACCTCCTGGTCGCGGAACACCAGCACCGAATGTTCCTCGAACGCCGCGCGCACCGCCGCATAGGCGGCATCGCTGGCGGCAACGTCCGACAGCGTGACGCCGCGCAGCTCGGCACCGAATCCCGGACGCAGTGGGATCACTTCCATCGCAAGTCCTCCCTTTTCTTTGTTGTTGAGGCGAGGTTAGGGGAAAAGCCCGCGATCGGCAACGCGGCCCGCGGCGCCTCAGCCCATTGCGATCAGATTGTGCCGCGTGCGCCGGTCCGCGACCTCGATGCGATGAGTGACGAAGGCGAACAGCGCCCAGCTGGAATGGAAGGCGACACCGGCCAGAATCACGATGGTTCCAGGAATCGGACCGATCGAAGCGCGGTCCAGGATCGCGCTCATCGTGGTCAGCGGCAGCGGGTGGATCGCCAGCTTGCCGTAATAGGCGATGGCCTGGATCGCGAAGATCCAGCCATAAGTCCGTCGCAGGCGCCGGCCGATCGCTCTGACATAGCTGATGTGATAGCTGGGGCGGCGGTAGTCGTTGGCGAGCAGGTCGGTCCAGGCCGCATTCGGCGAGAGCCCCTCGCCGCGGATCATCGGTGCGTAGAAATCGGTTTCGAGCAACCGCGCCCGGGCGCGCCAGACGTTGAAATAGCGATAGCGCCGCGCCTCGAATAGCAGGAATACGGTCACCAGCAGTCCGACCAGGACCATCGGCAAGGGCGAGGCTTCCGCACTGCTGTAGGTCGCCGACAGCGCGATCCCGGTCGTGACCACCGCCCAGTTGGTCGAACTGTCGAGACGGGTGCGCCAGACCGTGCTGCGATAGACCTCGCCACGATAGAGATGGGCGAGTGCACCGATCTCGGCGGCAGTGAATTCGAGCCTTCCGGCCTGCACCGGCTCCGGCTCGCGCGGCTGGGGCGATGGCATGGCGGCCTCCGGCGAAGCTGGCTTGCGATCCCGGAGCATAGCGCGAAATCCGCGCGACCGGCGAGTCTGTTGCGTCCGCCGGCTTGGGTTGGCAGCATCAGTCCGGATGCCGCTCACACGATCCGCGAGGTCTTGTTGCCCCAATAGCGGTCACGCAGCAGGCGCTTGTAGAGTTTGCCGGTCGGCAGCCGCGGCAGCTCGGCCTCGAAATCCACCGAGCGCGGCACCTTCTGGCGCGACAGCACGCTGGCGCAGAACGCGATCAGTTCCTCGGCGAGCTCCGGCCCCGGCGCGATGCCGTCGACCGGCTGCACCACCGCCTTCACCTCCTCGCCGAGATCGACATTGGGCACGCCGAACACCGCGGCGTCGGCGACCTTGGGGTGGGTGATCAGGAGGTTCTCGCATTCCTGCGGATAAATGTTCACGCCGCCGGAGATGATCATGAAGGTGGCGCGGTCGGTGAGATAAAGGAAGTTGTCGTCGTCGACATAGCCGACGTCGCCGACCGTGCTCATGCTGCCGTCGGCCGAGCGCGCCTCGCTGGTCTTGGCGGGGTCGTTGAAATATTCGAATGGCGTGGCGGTCTTGAACCACACGGTGCCCGGCGTTCCCTTGGGGCAGGGCTCCATGTTCTCGTCGAGGATATGCAGATCGCCGAGCAGGACCCTGCCGACGGTGCCGCGATGCGCGAGCCACTCCTGGCTGTTGCAGGCTGTGAAGCCGAGGCCCTCGGTCGCGCCGTAATATTCGTGGATGATCGGTCCCCACCATTTGATCATGTCGTCCTTGACCAGCGCCGGGCAGGGCGCGGCGGCATGGATCGCGATCTCGAGGGTCGACAGATCGTAGCGGGCGCGAACCTCCTCGGGCAGCTTCAGCAGGCGTGAGAACATGGTCGGCACCAGCTGGCTGTGGGTGATGCCCCATCTTTGCACCAGCTCGAGATAGCGCTCGGGATCAAAACTCTCCATGATGACGACCGTGCCGCCCATCCGGATGGTGAGATTGACCGCGGCTTGCGGCGCCGAGTGGTAGAGCGGCGCCGGCGAGAGGTAGACCATGCCTTCGCGGTAGTGCCAGAGCTTGGTCAGGAAATCGAACAGCGGCAGGTTCTGCGACGGCGGCTGCTCCGGCAGCGGCCGCACGATGCCCTTGGGCCGGCCGGTCGTGCCGGAGGAATACAGCATCGCGGTGCCGGCATATTCGTCCGCGATCGGCGTTGGCGGCAGGCCCGCGGTGGCCTGTTGCAGCCCGACAACGCGATCGCTCTCGCTTTCGCCGTCGACCACGATGCAGAGCTGGACCTGCGGACACTCCTTCAGCGCCTCGCGCGCGATGTCGAGCTTCAGCTTCGAGGTGATCAGGATACGCGACTGGCTGTTGGTCAGGATGTAGGCCAGCTCGCCCGCGGTGAGGTAGGAGTTGACGCAGGTGAAGTAGAGCCCGGCGCGCTCGCCGGCGCCGCAGGCCTCGAGGTAGCGGTTGTTGTTCTCCATGAAGATCGAATAATGGTCGAGCCGCCGCAGCCCCTGCTTGCGGAACAGATGCGCGAGCCGGTTGGAGCGCGCCTCGAGCTCACGATAGGTGACGGTCTCGCCGGTCCCGGCCATGATGAAGGCGGGTTGCAGCGGGCGCAGGTAAGCATGCTTGCCGGTGTACATCGAACTCCAGATCCCCCTTGATCGTGCTTGTTCTCGTTTGACGCGTTTTCTTCGCGCGAACCGGTGCCCACTTCGCTCGAAAACGCTCTATGCAGCCATCTCCAGAATCTCGCGAACTTGGGATGGATCGTCGATCTTGCGCGGATTGCGCGGCACCCAGGGCGTTCGCATCGCTTGCGTTGCGATGCGGTCGAAATGCTCGGGGCCGACGCGTACCTCGTGCAGGCTGCGCGGCATGCCGAGGTCGCGGATGAAGCGGTCGAGCACATCGCCGGCGTCCGCGCCCGCACGCCCCATTGCGGCCGCGACCAGCGCCTGACGGTCGGCATTGTCGCGCTTGTTCCAGCGCATCACCGCGGGCAGCATCACGCACGAGGTGTAGCCGTGCGGCACGTCGAATTCGGCGCCGAGCACGTAGCCAATGCCGTGGCTCGCACCCATCGGCACGCCCGATGCGAGCGGGCCGGTGGAGAGCCAGGTGCCGATCTGGCAATCCATCCGCGCCGAAATATCCTTCGGGTCGGCTTTCACCCGCGGCAGGCCGGCCGCCAGCATCTCGAGCCCCTTCAGCGCCTGCGCGTCGCCATAGGGATGCGCCTCGCGCGAGCAGATGCCTTCGACGCAATGATCGACGGCGCGGATGCCGGTCGACAGGAACAGCCATTCCGGCGTGTGCACCGACAGTTCCGGATCGAGGATGGTGGCGCGCGGCATCACCAGCGGATGGCGCAGCATCTCCTTCTGCCGCTTGGCCTCGTTGGTGACGCCGGCGATCGACGAGAACTCGCCGCCGGCGATGGTGGTCGGCACGCTGATCTGGCGCACGGTCGGCGGATTCATCGCGGGCGAGACGCCGCCATGGGTGCGGATCGTCTCGATGCCGTCGGACGTCGTGACGTTGTTGGCGAGGCAAAGCTGCACCGCCTTGGCCCCGTCGGTGATCGAGCCGCCGCCGATCGTGACGATCAAATCCGCTTTCGCACAGCGCGCCTGCTCCGCTGCCGCGATGACCGCGGCGCGCGGCGTATGCGCCGGCATCTTGTCGAAGATGCCGACGCAGCGGGGCCCAAGCGCCGCGCGGACCTTCTCGATCTCGTCGGTCTCGCGGTTCAGCGTGCCCGACACCATCAGAAAGGCGCGCTCGGCGCCCAGCCGGTCCAACTGCTCGACGATGGCCTCACGCGCGGGCCGCCCGAACACGACCTCGTCCATGGCGCCGAATACGACACGGCCTCGATGCACGCGCCTGTCCTCCCTCAACACGGTCCGCCGCCTTGCTGGCGGCCCTTTGCCGGGAGGTTAGCGGAGGAAGGCGGGGCCGTCATCAGGGTCCTGCCGGTGGCTTGATACGGTCGCGCCGCCCATTCCGCTGTCGCTAACCACAGGGTTGCGTTGTTGAAGTGAGCTGTGGCCCGAGCGCTGGCTAAACAATTGGCATCGGTGGTTATGGGTCGCGGGTCGCGCGGAGCCTGTCATCGGGCGGCGCTTCGCGCCGACCCGTTGGCTTGCCCGGGACGACATCGAATATGTGGCGCTCGCGTGAGTCATACATCCGCATCCTCGCGGCGCGCTGCATCCGAGTCTTGCGTTTACTTGCCTCCCCCTGGAAGCAGAGGACGCCCCGGAATGACGGTGAAAGCTTCAGGTCGAAATCGGACGACCGGCAGAAATCTTGACGGCAACATCGCGGCGTGTGTTACACCTCGAAAGCAACAGGGACCTGCGTATGACATCCACCGTCGATCTCGCCAAACTGAACATTGACGACTTCACGCCGCATCAGGATGCGGAGTTCGAGATGCAGGCGGCGGATCGCGCGGTGGCGCTGAGGCTCGCCAAGGTCGAGCCCGCGGGCAACAGCGGCCGGCCGGGCGGTGCGTTCTCGCTGTTGTTCACGGGCCCGAAGGGCGCGTGGTTGCCGCAGGCGATCTATCCGGTGCGGCATCCCGCGCTGGGCGTAATGGACATCTTTTTGGTGCCCGTCGGTCCGCTCGCGGATGGCAATGGCTATCAGGCGGTCTTCACCTGACGGTCGGAAGCTCCCGCCGCCCGCCAGCGCATCAGATCGTAGACACCTTTGTCTTCCTCGGTGAGGAAACCTAGCCGGCGATAGAGCCGCATCGCGGGATTGAATTTCTCCACGTGGATCGAGACGGCCTTGCCGGCGCGGGCAGCCTCGTCGAGCACGTCGCGCATCAGCGCGCCGCCGAGACCCGATCCGCGATGTTGGGGCAGGAAGGCGATATCGATGACGCAATGCTCGCCCGGCCAGCGGTCGACATAGAGACGGCCGACGTCCTCGCCGCCGCGCATCGTCACCAGCCAGTCAGCCGTCGGATAGTACTGCTGGTAGTGCCTATGCTGGGCCTGGAACTGCATCGCCAGGAAAGCAGCCTTCTGTTCGGCGCTCCACGGCGTCACAGCCAGTTCGTCGGTTCGGGTCGAGGCATAGAGCCGCGCAAGGAAGGCCAAATCGCTGTCGGCAATACGGCGAAACGTCAGGCCGGCATCCGCGGCGCGTGTCCACCCGGACGCCGCGGGAACAATATCCGTGCGCAAACCATCCGTCATGGCCGCGTCGGGAAAATGCCCTGCAATGCGATACAGAAACTCAGGGTGAGATAGGGCATCATATTATTGTGGGGCTGGCCGCCGCCGATCGGCATAATCGAACTGATGGCCGAAAACGGCGAAATGTTGGTCAACGTCGCGGTGTAGGCCTGACCCGGGTTTGCGCGTGCTAGCGACCGCACCGGGCTGGGCGTGGCGAGGTTCGACGGATTGATATTGCCCAGGACCCCGTGGTTGTGCAGGGGCATTTCAGATTGCAGCAGCGTCACTGTCGTTGAGCCGGCGGCCTGTCCGAGATCGTACACGGTGCCAAAGGAGCTTTGTCCCGGCTGCATCGGCGCGTTGCCCTGCATGTTGGGCAACGCAAAGGTGCTCTTGCCGTCACCGCCATAGGTGGTGCCGAGCAGGGAGAACAGCGCGGTGTTCTGCGAGATCGGCATGAGCTGGCCGTTGCAGAGGGCCCACCCGACGGGAGCGAAGTTGAACGGAAAAATACGGATCTCGGCCAGGAATTGGTCAGACATGGTCCCGTCCTAGGTTTGGCTCGGGTAAACGCCGAACATTGAAATGATGAAGCTGACGCAGAGGTAAGGTTGCATGTTGTCGTGCGGCTGGTTGCCGCCGACGGATGTGCAGGCCTGGTTCGCCATCGCCGAACCTGCCGGTACCTCGCGGTAAATCTGCGTAGCACCCACGGCGCCGACGACGTTGCCCGTCACCGTGCTGCCGGTCGAGTTGTTCAGGGATGCCGCCATCGGGTGGGAGTGGATGGGCAGTTGCTGGGTCGTCAGCGTCACTTGCTCGACGCCGGCGCTCTGCCCCATGACGAAGCTGCTGCCCTGGTGCATGGGCAGGCGGCCCTGCAGGTTCGGCAGAGCGAACGTCGACTGGCCGTCGCCGCCATACGTGGTCCCGATCAGGTTAAACAAAACGTCGTACTGGGAGATCGCCAGGATTTGTCCCTGGCAGAACATCCAGCCGTTTGGCGCAAAATTGCCGCCGAACATGCGTATCTCGCCAACATATGGCTCGCCCATGGCGCGCGTCCTTCAATTCCGGGAGGGGAAGATGCCCTGCAAAGCGATGCAGAAGTTGATCGTGAGATAGGGTTGCATGTTCTCGTGAGGCTGCGAACCTCCGGCATTGGCGACGGTGCTTGGGTCCAGCGTCGTCAGATTGTTCGGGGCCGTATAGAGATTGGCTGACGTCGCCATCAGATTGCCGGTGAGCACGGCGTTGTCGGCGTTGTTGGTCGTGCCCTGAAACGTGTGCGGATGCTGCGGCATCTCGGAGATTGTCAGCGTGTGGGACGTTTCACCGGCGGTCTGCCCCAGGGCGAAGCCCGCGCCCGTATGCAGCGGCACCTTTCCCTGCAGATTTGGCAGCATGAAAGTCGTCGTGCCATTTCCACCATAAGTCGTACCAAGCAGCGAGAACAAGGCCTGGTTCTGATTGATCGGTAGCACCTGACCGTTGCAGAGCGCCCAGCCCTTGGGCGGGAAGCTGAACGACATCATCCTGATTTCCGAGAGATATGGTTGAGACATCGATCCTCCGCCCAGATGATCCGTCTTGTCAGTGACTCAGTTAATGAAAATGCCAGGCAAATGCTGTCACGCGATAACGAAATGCACGATAGCGTGTTTTGTGCCAAGTGCAACCTCAACGATTATGTGGCTTTCGTGATTTTTTCGGAGGTGTGACGCAACAAATGTCGTTGTGATGACGACGTGGAGCTTCGCCACCAGGGGCGACACGAACGCGATCTCACTAAATCAACAACGCCTGCCGGATCGCTTCGGCAGGCGTTGGTGGGGCCGTCGCAACGTTCGATCAAACAACCAGATCGTGATGGGTTTGGAGATGATCGGTCGGCGTGCCGCCCATGGCGGCGAACACCGTCTCGTGGCCAACCCACCATGGCGTGGCGGCATTGGAATGCCCGCTGAACAGATCGGGCAAGGTCTGGTTGGTCAGGTCCACATGGCTTGTGTTGGTCTGCGATTGCGTCTGGGTCAATGACGAGAAGTCGAAGCTGTCGCGGTTGGTCAGGTTGACCGTCGACGTATTGGTCGTCTGCGAGGCTACGGTGCCTTGCGTCGGCATGGCCTTCTGCAATGCCAGGTTGGATTGAGCGACATCCGTAGTCGTTGGCAACCGGCGCTCGCCGTCGGCGAGGCCAATATACATCAGACTGTTGGCATCGGACGGCGAGACAGTGTCGGGAAGGCCGAGCACGTGGCCCAATTCATGCACGACGGTGGTCAGCAGATCGAGATGGCCTGCCGCGGCCGTCGACGGGTCGGTCAAGAGATCGGTGCCGGCGGCATTGATGGCGTGCGCGAACTCGAAATTGTCCGATGGCGTCGGGTCGATGAACCAGCCATGCCCGGCCGCATCGGTATCGATCGTGATATGCCCGGCACCTTCCTGACCGACAATCTGGCCGGCGAGATCGGCGACGCTGAAAGTCGTCGCATGCAGGAGAGCGAGCTGCGTCGCGCTGGCGCCCGCACTCGCCCATTGCGCAATCGCCGCCGACACTACCGAGTTGAGCTCAGCCTGCGTCAGGTGCATCTCGCCTGTGCCCGGAGTCGACGCCTGAACGCCGCCCGCTTCGGCGAGCAGCGGCGCGACCACCGCGGGAAGCGTCGGCAGCGTGTTGACCAGCGTCGTCGTGCCGACGCCGCCCGTGGTGTCGACGGTGATGGCGCCCGTGCCGCTGGTGTTGTCGTCGGTGATCACGCCCGCAGCGGTGCCCGATGCCGAACCGTTCCGCGAGAGGTTCAGATGGGTGTTGGCGTTGAAGTTGCTGAGCTCGACGTCGGTGGCATAGCTGGCGTTGTGGTTCAGCGTGTTCTTGCTGCCCGTGCCGCCTGCGCCCATGCCGATGACGACATTCGTCGTGCTGGTGTCGGTCGCCGTCGCGCCGTTGTCGACAAGCATTGCGGCAAACGGATTGGCGGAGGTCGGAGACGACACCGAGTTGCCGTACAGCGTGGCGTTCAAGGTCGAACTGCCGTCGTTGTTCTGGAGATGGATGCCGTTGTTGCCGACCCCGGTGATGGTGTTGTTCTGGATCAGCGTCGTCAGGCTGCCGGCGCCGGCGTCGCGGACGAAGATGCCATCGGAGTTGGATCCCACCTTCGCCGGGCCGATGTTGTTGCTGGCGATGGTGCCGGACATGGTGCCGTTGTCCTGGCCCTTCGCCACGAAGATGCCGACCGTGTCGAAGGCGTTGGCGCCGCCGTCGGTCAGGGTGTTGTGCGAGATATCGAACGTGGTGGTCGCGGCAGAGACGAGACCGCCGGATCCGCTCCTGATGTCGACCGCGGTGCCGCCGCCGGGAATGATGGCCTGTCCGTTGTGGAACGTGTTGCCCCGAACAACGGCGTCCATCGACGCATTGTTGTTGGCGGTCATCGCGATGAAGTCGGCGCGTGTGCCGGCGAACGTGCTGTTCGTCAGCGTGTAGTTGGCGGTCGCGGAATTGTAAACCTGCGCGCGGACATTGTCGTTACCGCCGATGGCATTGATCAGGCCGAACGTGTCGTTGTCCATCGTCAAGCGGTTCAGCGTGCCGCTGGTGTTGTAGAGATCGATGTTCTGATTGTATCCGCCGGAGATGCCGGATCCGGTGATCGAGGCGGTGCCGAGCAGATTGTCGAACCGGATGCTGCTTTCCTCGCGGTCACCGGCATTGGTGGTGCCGTTGACGCCGCTGATGGTGCCGTCCGCGAACGTGAATCCGGTGACGTTGTTGCCGTAGATCGCGAAGTTGCTGAAGTCATGCAGCGTCATGTCGCTCAGCGACACGTTCGAGGTGTTGTGCAGGTAGATGCCGGTTCCGCCGGTGCCTGACGTCGTCTGCCCACCGGCGTCGGTGCCGCTCAGGATGTCAGCCCCGGTCTTGTTGTTGATGGTGCCGCCGGAGCCGGCGGCTCCCGTGCCGGTGACCGTGAGCCCGCCGGCCGCTCCCGTCGTGTCGAGGATGATGCCGGCGTTGCCCGACGAGCCGGTCGACGAAATGCTCTTGAAGGTGAGATTGCCCGCGCCGATATTGGTGTGCTCGACATCGAGGGCAGTGCCGGTCGTCGACGTGATGGTGTTGTTGCTGCCGGTGACGACGATCGTGCCGCCATGGGTGAAGCTCATGCCGGTGCCGCTGGCGGTCTTGACCGTGATGTCGGACATCGTGACGGTGCCGACATTGTTGTTGTCGTCGCTGATGCCCATGCCGGTCGAGGCCGAGGTATCGATGCTGACGCCGCTGATGCTGTGGCCCGACGTGCCGAGCAGGTCGATGCCGTTGTCGGCGCCGGTCACCTTGATCACCGGATCGGTGCCGGTCGCGGTGTTCGCGGTTACCAAGGCGCCGGTCACCGGATTGTTGAAGGTCAGGCTGTGGCTGCCGCCGACCAGGTTGACGCCGTTGGCGAGGTTGATGCCGTTGGCCTCGGTATAGGTGCCGGACCTCAGTACGACATAGTCGCCCGAGCCGGCCGGATTCGCCGCGTTGTAGGCGGCGATCGAGGTGTATGGATCGGCCGCAGTGCCGAGATTGGCGCTGTTGGCCAGCGCCGTGGGTGAGTTGTCGATGTAGAACACCTGCGGGACGACGCCGACATGGAAGGTCTGGGCGCCCGACGTGAGCGGCCCGCCGGTGCCGGTGTTGCCGTTGTCGTTGATGTTCAGCGTGACGGTATCCGAGCCGGTGAAGCCGTCGTCGCTGTTGTAGGTTAGCGTCGCGAGCGCGGTGTTGACCTGCGCGACGGTGCCGGTCAGCGTCACCGTGTGGCTGCTGTTGTTGGTGAAGCTGGCGAGCCCGGCGGTATTGAAGGTCAGGTTCGCATGGCTTGAGGCAATCGTCGCCGTGACGTTGCCGCTCGCGGCATCGATGTCGGCGACCGAAAGCCCTGAAATCGCGAAATTGGTGTGTGAGAACGCTGTTCCGATCGAATTGTCCGCCGGCACCGACGCGGTGGGTCCGTCGTCCACGGCGGTGACGCTTCCTGTCGTCGATCCCGTCCCGGTGTTGCTGCCGCCATTCGCGGTACCGCCGTCATCGTGCACGGTCAGGCTGTAGGAACGCGCGGTGGTGTCGGGGTTTTCGCTGGTGTTGTTGAACTGGATCAGGTCCAGCGCCGCATTGTAGTGCGCGAGCGTGTCGGTACCGGTGAAACTGATCGTCTCGGTGCCCGCGGTGCTGGTGATCTCGAAGTGGATGCCGCCAATATCGCCGCTGTTGCCGGCGTGGCCGGCGATCGACAGCGCATCCGACGGCTTCAGATTGTTCAGCACGAAGGTCGCATCGGTCAGGTTGTTGCCTTCGGCGTCCGTGATCGTCAGGTTCGGCGTGATCGTGACCGGCGTCGAGTTCGCTGCCGGCGTGCCGTTCGGCGGCTCGGAGAAGCCGGTGATGGCACCGAAGCTCACGACCGGCGCATCGTTGACCGGGGTGACATGGATGGTCGAGGTCGAGGTGTTGCTGCTGTCGGTGCCGTCGGTGACCGTAAAGCTGACGGTGCGATCCGCCCCGGACGGGTTGTCGCTCGAGTTGAAATAGGTGATGGAATCGAGCGCGGCCTTGTAGTTGGCGACGCTGGAGGAGCCGGTCAGCGTCAGCACGCCGGTCGCGGAATTGTACGAGCCGGTGATGCCGTTCTGGTTGACGAAGCCCAGCACGTCCTGGCCGGCGGCGAAGCCGCCGGTGATCTGCACCGTCGCGCCGGTCAGGTTGGCGCTGTCGACGTCGGTCACGTTGACCGAAGCATCGATCACGGTCGCGGCCTGGTTTTCGGTGTAGTTCAGCGTGCCGCCGGCGGTCGTGACCGGCGGATCGTTGACCGGCGTGACGTTGATGGTGCCGGTGACCGGCGTGGAGGTCGCCGTGCCGTCGTTTGCGATGATCGTGACGGTGCGCGCCAGGCCCGACGGGTTGTCGCTGGTGTTCTGATAAGTCACCGAGGCGAGCGCCGCCTGATAATCGGCGACGCTGGCGGTGCCTGTCAGCGTCAGCATGCCGGTTCCCGCATTGAACGAGCCGGTGATGCCGTTCTGGGACGTAAAGGCGAGGACGTCCTGAACGTTCGCGTAGTTACCGGTGATCTGCACCGTCGCGCCGGCCAGCGTAGTGTTGTCGACGTCGGACACGATGATCGCCGGGTCGAACGCGGTCGCGGCCTGGTTCTCGGTGTAGTTCAGCGTATGACCAGCGGTGACGACGGGCGGGTCGTTGACCGGGGTGACGTTGATGGTGTCGGTGACGGGTGAGCTGTCGAGCGTGCCGTCATTGGTCGTGATGGTGACGGTGCGCGCCAGCCCGGACGGATTGTCGCTGGTGTTGATATAAGTCACCGACGCCAGCGCGGTTTGGTAGTTCGCGACGCTGGACGAGCCGGTCAGCGTCAGCGTTCCGGTTGCGGCATCGAACGAGCCGGTGATGCCGTTCTGGTTGGTGAAGCCGAGGACATCCTGGCCGCCGACATAGTTGCCGGTGATCTGCACTGTCGCGGAAACCAGATTGGCGTCGTCGCCGTCGGTGACGGTGATCGCCGAATCGATCACGCTCGCGGCCTGGTTCTCGGTGTAGTTCAGCGTGTGGCCGGCGGTGACGACCGGCGCCTGGTCGACCACGACGGCGATGGTGAAGGTCTGCTGGCTGTGCAGCGTGCCGTCGCTCGCATCGACCGTGACGTCATAGGACGGGTCGGCAATGTTGATCTTGCTGGGATCGGCGACCGTGATCTTGCCGGTGGTCGCATCGATGGTGAAGCCGCCGCCGGAGGTGTCGCCGACCAGCGAATAGGTCACGGCGGGGCCGTTGACGTCGGTCGAGGATGCCGTGACGCCGGTTCCCGCGCCGACCGGTGCGTTGACCGCAACGCGGTTGGCGCCGGCGTCGGCATCGACCGGGGTCGACGGCGCGACGTCGGTGACGGCGATGGTGAAGGTCTGCGAACTCGTGAGCAAACCGTCGCTGGCCTGCGCGGTGACGGTGTAGGCGTGCCCGGCCGGGCCTTCGTAGTCGATCTTGGAGCTATCCGCGACGGTGATGACGCCCGTCGTCGCGTTGATGGTGAAGCCGCCGCCGGAGGTGTCGCCGATCAGCGACCAGGTCACGGCGGGGCCGTTGACGTCGGTTGCCGCCGCGGTGATGCCGACGGTCGAGCCGTTGGCGGCGCCTTCGGCGATCGTGTTGGTGCCGGCGTCGGCATCGACCGGGGTCGACGGTGCGGCGTCGTTGACGGCGATGGTGAAGCTCTGCGAGCTCGCCAGCGTGCCGTCGCTGGCCTGCGCGGTCACGGTGTAGGAATGGGTCGGGCCGCTACTCTCGTAATCGATCTTGGTCGGGTCGGCGACGGTGATGACGCCGGTGGTCGGGTCGATGGTGAAGCCGCCGCCGGAGGTGTCGCCGATCAGCGACCAGGTCACGGCCGGGCCGTTGACGTCGGTGGCGTGCGCGGTGATGCCGACCGCAGTGCCGGCGGCCGCGCCTTCGACAACGCTGTTGGCGGCGGCATCGCCGTCGACCGGGGTCGATGGCGCAACATCCGCGATGTTGATGGTGAAGGTCTGCGAACTCGCCAGCGTGCCGTCGCTGGCTTGCGCCGTGACGGTGTAGCTGCCGCCCGAGCTTTCGAAATCGAGTTTGCTCGAATCGGCGACCGTAACGACGCCGGTTGCGGCATTGATGGTGAAGCCGCCGTTGGAGCTGTCGCCGATCAGCGAATAGGTCACGGCCGGACCGTTGATGTCGGTCGCCGACGCGGTGATGCCGACGGTCGAGCCGTTGGCTGCGCCTTCAAGGACGGTGTTGGCGCCGGCGTCGGAGTCGACCGGGGTCGATGGCGCGACGTCAGTGACGGCGATCGTAAAGGTTTGCGAGCTCGCCGTCGTGCCGTCGCTGGCCTGCGCGGTGACGGTGTAGGAATGGGTCGGACCGCTGCTCTCGTAATCGAGCTTGGTGCTATCCGCGACCGTGATGACGCCGGTTGTCGCGTCGATGGTGAAGCCGCCGCCGGAAGTGTCGCCGATCAGCGCATAGGTCACCGGCGGGCCATTGACGTCGATCGACGACGCCGTGACGCCGACGGTCGAGCCGTTGGCCGCGCCTTCGGCGATCGCATTGGCGCCGGCGTCGCTGTCGACCGGGGTCGACGGCGGGGCTTCGGTGACGGCGATGGTGAAGGTCTGCGAGGTCGCAAGGGTGCCGTCGCTGGCCTGCGCGGTGACGGTATAGGCGTGGCCAGGCGCGCTTTCGTAATCGAGCTTGCTCGGGTCGGCGACGGTGATGACGCCCGTTGTCGCGTTGATGGTGAAGCCGCCGCCGGAGGTGTCGCCGGTCAGCGAATAGGTCACCGCCGGGCCGTTGATGTCGGTCGAGGATGCGGTGACGCCGACCGTGGTGCCGGCGGCCGCGCCTTCGACGACCGTATTGGCGGCAGCATTGTTGTCGACCGGGGTCGACGGCGCAACGTCGGTGACGTTGACGGTGAAGGTCTGCGTGCTGGTCTGCGTGCCGTCGCTGGCCTGTGCGGTGATGGTGTAGGCGTGGCCGGGCGCGGTTTCGAAATCGATCTGGGTGGGATCGGCGACGGTGATGACGCCGGTCGCGGCGTTGATGGTGAGGCCGTGGGCATTGCCGACCAGCGAATAGGTCACGGTGCCGCCATTGATGTCGGTGGCGTGCGCAGTGATGCCGACGGTTGTGCCGATGGCGGCGCCTTCGACCACGGAGTTGGCCGCGGCGTCGACGTCGGCGGGCGCCGACGGCGGAGCGTCGGTCACGCCGATCGTGAAGGTCTGCGTCGTCGAGCTCGCGCCGCTCGTGGCCTGGACGGTAATGGTGTAGGCGTGGCCCGGCGCGCTCTCATAGTCGAGCTTGTTCGGATCGGCGACGGTGACGACACCCGTCGTGGCATTGATGGTGAAGCCGCCGCCGGAGGTGTCGCCGGTCAGCGAATAGGTGGTTGCGGGGCCGTTCGGATCAACCGCGGAGGCGGTGATGCCGACCAACGTGTTGACGGCGGCGCCTTCGACGACGCTGTTGGTGGCGGCATTGACGTCGACCGGGGTGCTGATCGCGACGTCGTTGACGTTGATCGTGAAGCTCTGCGAGCTGACGCCGCCATGGCCGTCGCTGGCCTGGACCGTGATGGTGTAGGCGTGGCCCGGCGCGGTCTCGAAGTCGATCTTGGTGGAATTGGCGACGGTGACGATGCCGGTGTTGGGATCGATCTTGAAGCCGCCATTGGAGGAATCCGATGTCAGCGAGTAGGTGACGCCGGGGCCGTTGACGTCGGCCGACGACGCGGTAATGCCGACCGAGGTGTTGACCGCGGCGCCCTCGTTGACGGCGTTGGCGGTGGCGTTGCCGTCGGTCGGTGTCGAGGGCGGCGCATTGCTGACCGCGATCGTGAAGCTCTGCGACGAGACGAAGATACCGTCGGTCGCCTGCACATTGACGACGTAGCTGCCGCCGGAGCTCTCGAAATCGACCTTGGAGGGATCGGCAATCGACACCACGCCGGTATTCGGATCGACCTTGAAGCCGCCATGCGAGGAATCGGATACCAGCGAATAGGTGACCGGAAGACCGATCAGGCTGGTGGATTGCGCGGTGATGCCGACCGATGTATTGGCTGCGGCGCCCTCAACGACCGTGTTGGCGCCGGAATTGGCGTCGGTCGGAGGCGACAGGAAGCCGGGTACCGGCGGATACGGCGTGCCGGGAGGGCAGCCCAGGTAAAGATATTGCAGACCATATGTATTGACGAACGCCTGCGCGGCCGGATCCAGAATGATATTGCCGCTCGGATCGAGATGAAGCTCGGGGCGCGTTAAACCGCCGATTGTATAGGCAGGTATGGTCGTCATGAGCACTCCTGCGATCGGCGTGAAAGCCGATCAATAACTACATTTGTTGGAGACGATGACGTGTGAAGCATTTCACACGTTGAGGTTGACCACACGCGACCCGAGATCGCACCGGTCCGCTCGCAATATGCGGACACCGCGACGGTTGCGGAGTCCCGACATCAGCAAGATCAAATGCGCTTGCCATTACGTAATCGCTTCCACTCACTCACGCCGCGAGAAAAGCCCAATGAATGTTCGAGAAAAGCGCGGCGGCCAAGAAAATTTACCGGTTGGCAACCACGACCGTATTGTCGATGTTTCCGAGTGTCAATGTGTGTCCACGTGACACCGCATCGTTAACCACGATTCGGTCATGCAGCGGGAGGTAGAGTATGTGAATTTGACCATTTTTAATCTTGTTCGACCCCCGGTGGTTTCTGCGCCGCGGACCGAATTGGCGTTGTGTGACGGATATGTGTCGGTGATTCGCCTTGTAATTGATTCCCGGCGAACCGTCTGTGATCTCTCCTCACCCGAAAGGCCAGTGAATCTGTCCCTTCCCGTCGTCACGGCTTCGCGATCACGTCGTAAGGCTTTCAGACTACGCAACTATTTGCTTGATCCGACGGCCATCTTGAACAGACTGGGGAGCGGCTACATCTGTGACGTCCGCTGCCGCGACATTGCGGTGGTCCATCCGCGTTGAATCACCGCAAGTTCAATTGCGACTTTCGTAGCCCTGCACTGATCCTGGGGGAGAGGGAATTGAGTTCGATTGACAGAACGGGACGTATGGCTCCGGTGACCGGCGTCGAGCGTCATTCGCTTCGCCGCCATGCCTGGCGCGGTCCGTCGCTCAGGCCTTGGCTCGGTCTTGCGCCGATCGGGCTGCTGGCCGGGCTGGCGCTCGGCGGCTGCGACAACAAGAGCGCGCAATCGCAGGCCGCGCCTCCGCCGCCGCCCGTGACCGTCGCGCAGCCGGTCAAGCGCACCGTCACCGACTGGGACGAGTTCACCGGCCGCTTCGAGGCGATCGAGGAGGTCCAGGTCCGCGCCCGTGTCGGCGGCTTCGTCAACAGCGTCGAGTTCAAGGATGGTGCGATCGTCCATGCGGGTGATCTGCTCTACATCATCGACCCGCGGCCGTTCGAGGCGGTCGTGCTGCAGGCCGAGGGCCAGCTCGCCGACGCGCGCGCCAAGGGGGAGCTTGCCAAGCGTGATCTCGAGCGCGGGCTGAACCTCGTGCAGACCAGCGCGGTCTCCGAGCAGGTCGTCGACCAGCGCCGCCAGGCGTTGCAGGCGGCACGCGCGGCCGAGACCCAGGCCGAAGGCACCCTGAAGGCCGCGCAGCTCAACGTCGAATTCACCCATGTGCTGGCGCCGATCACCGGCCGCGTCAGCCGGCATCTGGTGACCCCGGGCAATCTGGTGCAGGGCAGCGAGGGCGGCGCGACGCTGCTCACCTCGATCGTGTCGCTCGATCCGATCTACATCTATTTCGACGTCGACGAGGCGACCTATCAACGCAACAGCAAGCTGTGGTTCGAAGGCAGGCGGCCGAGCTCGCGCGACACGGCGAACCCGGTGCAGATCGCGTTGACCGGCGAAACCAAGCCCTCGCATGAGGGCAAGATGGACTTCCTCGACAACCGGCTCGACGTCTCGACCGCGACGCTGCGCAGCCGCGCGGTCGTTCCGAACAAGGATCTGTCGGTTCTGCCCGGCCAGTTCGGCCGCGTCCGCATCATCGGCTCGTCGCCCTATGAGGCGCTGCTGATCCCGGACAGCGCGGTTGCCACCGACCAGTCGCGCAAGATCGTGTTCGTGGTCAAGGACGACAACACGGTGGAAGCAAGAGCAGTCACGCTCGGGCCGCTCGACGATGGCCTGCGCGTCGTCCGCGAAGGCCTCAAGGCGGAGGATCACGTGATCGTCGACGGCCTGCAGCGCGCCCGCGTCGGCGCCAAGGTGACGCCGAAGATGGCGCAGGCTCCGGCGGATTCCAAGCCCGCGGCAGGCGACAAGCCGGCGGCCGCTGACAAGCCCGCCGCAGGTGCCAAACCATGAATCTCGGCAGGCTCTCCATCAACCAGCCCATCCTCGCGATGGTGCTGTCGATCGTGCTGCTGATCGTCGGGGCGATCGCCTATCCGACGCTGCCGGTCTCGGAATATCCGCAAGTGGTGCCGCCGACCGTCGTCGTCACCACGCAATATCCGGGCGCCTCGGCGCAGACCGTGTCCGACACTGTCGCCGCTCCGATCGAGCAGGAGATCAACGGCGTCGAGGACATGCTGTATCTCTACAGCCAGGCGACGTCGAACGGCCAGCTCACCATCACCGCGACCTTCAAGCTCGGCACCGACCTCGACAAGGCCCAGGTGCTGGTGCAGAACCGCGTCGCGATCGCGCAGCCGCGGCTGCCCGAAGAGGTGCAGCGCAACGGCGTGACCACGCGCAAGAACTCGCCCGACATCCTGATGGTCGTGTTCATGCTGTCGCCCGACGACACGTTCGACCAGCTCTACATCTCCAACTACGCGCTGCTGCAGGTCCGCGACCAGCTGTTGCGGCTCGATGGCGTCGGCGACATCCAGATGTTCGGCGCGCGCGATTACTCGATGCGGCTGTGGCTCGATCCCGACCGGATCGCCAATCTCGGTCTGACATCGACCGAGGTGCTGGCGGCGATCCGGGCGCAGAACCTGCAGATCGCCGGCGGACAAATCGCCGAGCCGCCGATCGCCGATCGCGCCTTCCAGCCGAACCTCGTCTTCACCGGCCGCCTCAAGGACATCAGGCAGTTCGAGGACATCGTGGTGAAGGCCGGCTCCGACGGCCGCACGGTACGTCTGCGCGACGTCGCCCGCGTCGAGCTCGGCGCGCTGTCCTACGCCACCAACAGCTTCCTGCTGCGCAAATCCGCCGTCGCGCTGCTGGTGACGCAACGGCCCGGATCGAACGCGCTCGCCACCGCCAAGAGCATCTCCGACACGATGGAGCGGATGAAGGCGAGTTTCCCGAAGGGGCTCGACTACAATATCGGCTACAACCCGACCGAATTCATCGCCCAATCGGTCCACGAGCTGATCAAGACGATCTACGAGGCGATGGCGCTCGTCGTCATCGTGGTGCTGGTGTTCCTGCAGGGATGGCGGCCTGCGATCATCCCGATCATCGCGATCCCGGTGTCGCTGGTCGGCACCTTCGCGGTAATGGCCGCGCTCGGCTTCTCGATCAACAATCTGACGCTGTTCGGCCTGGTGCTGGCGGTCGGCATCGTGGTCGACGACGCGATCGTGGTGGTCGAGAATGTCGAGCGACATCTCGAGCACGGCATGAGCAGGCGCGACGCTGCGCTCAAGACCATGGAGGAGGTCGGCGGCGCGCTGGTCTCGATCGCGCTCGTGCTGTGCGCGGTGTTCGTGCCGACCGCCTTCCTCGGCGGCATTTCCGGGCAGTTCTTCCAGCAATTTGCGGTGACGATCGCGGTCGCGACCGCGATCTCCTGCTTCTGCTCGCTGACCCTGTCGCCGGCGCTGGCCTCGCAGATCCTGGTGCCGCATGAGGAGAAACGCCCGCCGGCGCGCTGGAACATCATCGCGCGCGGCTGGGATAGCTTCACCGCGCTGTTCAACCGCGTGTTCGACCGGCTCGCGCACGGCTATGCATCGGTAGCCGACTTCGTGATCCGGCATACGGTGGTGATGCTTGCGCTCTACCTCGTACTGATCGGCAGCGCCGGCTGGCTGCTCGCGACCACCTCGCAGGGCTTCATTCCGGCGCAGGATCGCGGCTACGTCATCATCTCGGCGCAGCTGCCGGGCGCCGCGTCGCTGGCGCGGACCACCGCTGTTGTGCGCGAGATCGAGCGGATCGCGCTGGATACGCCGGGCATCGTTCGCGTCGCGGCTTTCGCCGGCTTCTCCGGTGCGACCCGCACGCAGCAGGGCAACGCCGCGGCGCTGTTCCCGGTATTCGACGAGCCGGAGGCGCGCCTGAAGAAGGGGCTGACGGCGAACGCGATCACGGCCGAATTGCGCAAGCGTCTGTCGGTGATCCAGGGCGCCTTCATCATCGTCATTCCGCCGCCGGCCGTGCCCGGTATCGGCACCGGTGGTGGCTTCACCATCCGTGTCCAGGATCGCCAGGGGCGCGGACCCGAACTGCTGGCTTCCGCGACCGATGAACTGGTGACAGCCGCGCGCAAATCGCCGTCTCTCACATCGGTGTTCTCGCCGTTCACCGCGAACACGCCGCAGCTGTTCGTCGACATTGATCGCGTCAAGGCGCAGAAGCTCGGGGTGCCGATCGCCAACATCAATGACACGATCCAGACCTATTTTGGTTCGACCTATGTCAACGACTTCAACCTGTTCGGCCGCACCTATCACGTTACCGCGCAAGCCGATCTGCCGTTCCGGAAAGACAGCCCCGATCTCGCGAGGCTGCGCACCCGCAACGTCGCCGGCGACATGGTGATGCTCGGCAGCATCGTGGACTTCAAGGACGTCTCGGGACCCGACCGCGTGGCGCGCTACAATCTGTACTCGGCGTCCGAACTGCAGGGTGAGCCGGCACCGGGCGTGAGCTCGACGACGGCGCTCAACACCATCAAGCAGCTCGCCGACCAGACATTGCCGAGCGGCTTTTCCTTCGAGTGGACCGACCTGTCCTACCAGCAGGTCACCGGCGCCAATGCCGGCCTCTACGTGTTCCCGATCTGCGTGCTGTTCGTCTATCTGGTGCTGGCCGCGCAATATGGCAGCTGGACCTTGCCGTTCGCGGTGATCCTGATCGTGCCGATGTGCCTGTTCGCGGCCACGATCGGCGTGCGGCTGATGGGCCAGGACGTCAACATCCTGACCCAGATCGGCTTCGTGGTGCTGGTGGGGCTGGCCGCCAAGAACGCGATCCTGATCGTCGAGTTCGCGCGCGACATCGAGCTCGAGGGCCGGTCGCGGCTGGACGCGGTGATCGAAGCCTGCCGGCTCCGTCTGCGGCCGATTCTGATGACCTCGTTCGCCTTCATCCTCGGCGTGCTGCCGCTGGTGGTGTCGACCGGTTCGGGCTCGGAGATGCGGCAGGCGGTCGGCGTTGCCGTGTTCTTCGGCATGCTCGGCGTCACCCTGTTCGGCCTGATCTTCACGCCGATCTTCTACATGGTGGTGCGCAACCTCGCGGAAGGAAAGAACGAGGGCAAGCCGGCGGAGCCCAAGGCGACTGTGGCGGGTTGAGCAGCCTACACTTGTGTCCGTCACCCCCGCGCAAAGGCTTCGCCTTTGTCGCTGGAGGAGCCTGCGAAGCAGGCGTCTCGAAGGGTGCACGGCCACGAGCCGGGCCGTGCGCCCTTCGAGGCTCGCCCAGCGGCGCAGCTGCGCCGCAAGGCTCGCACCACAGGGTGACGGGTCAAAGATCATGCGCGACCGCCGCGAGCCCATACTTTTGGCTGAGCGGAAAGAGATGGGCAGGCGTGGGGTTATAAAATAATGTCGCGCCGATTTTCCTGATAGAAACTGCTGGGAGAGCATAAAATGAAGTCCGGATTTTTGGCCGCGGTCGCGGCTTGCAGCCTGATGCTTGCGGCGCCGGCGATGGCCCAAGGCGTCAAGATCGGCATCCTGAACGATCAGTCCGGCGTCTATGCCGACTACGGCGGCAAATATTCGCTCGAAGCCGCGCGGATGGCGGTCGAGGATTTCGGCGGCGAGGTGCTGGGACAGAAGATCGAGATCGTTACCGCCGACCATCAGAACAAGCCGGACCTTGCGACCGCGATCGCGCGACGCTGGTACGAGGTCGAGAACGTCGACATGATCACCGAGCTCACGACGTCGTCGGTCGCGCTCGCGGTGCAGGAGCTGTCGAAGGAAAAGAAGAAGATCGACATCGTGGTCGGCGCGGCGACCTCGCGCATCACGGGCGATGCCTGCACGCCCTACAGCTTCCACTGGGCCTATGACACCCGCGCGCTCGCCGTCGGGACCGGTGGCGCGCTGACGGAGGCGGGTGGCGACACCTGGTTCTTCCTGACCGCCGACTACGCCTTCGGCTACGCGCTGGAAAAGGACACCAGCGACATCGTCGTGTCGAAGAAGGGCAAGGTGGTCGGCTCGGTCCGCGTGCCGCTCAACTCGTCGGACTTCTCGTCCTTCCTGCTGCAGGCGCAGAGCTCGAAGGCCAAGATCATCGGGCTCGCCAACGCCGGACTCGATACCACCAATTCGATCAAGCAGGCGGCCGAGTTCGGCATCGTGCGCGGCGGCCAGAAGCTCGCCGGCCTGTTGATGACGCTGTCGGAGGTGAACGGTCTTGGGCTCGAGGCGGCGCAGGGTCTCGTGCTCACCGAGGGCTTCTACTGGGATCACGACGATGCCTCGCGCGCCTTCAGCGAACGCTTCTTCAAGCGCACCAGCCGGATGCCGAGCATGATCCACGCCGGTACCTATTCGGCGACGCTGAGCTATTTGAAGGCGGTGAAGGCCGCCGGCACCAAGGACAGCGAGGCGGTCGCCGCCAAGCTGAAGGAGCTGCCGGTCGACGACGCCTTCGCCAAGGGCAAGGTGCTCGCGAACGGCCGCATGGTGCACGACCTCTATCTGTTCGAGGTCAAGAAACCCTCGGAATCGAAGAAGCCGTGGGACTATTACAAGCAGATCGCCGTGGTGCCCGGCGACAAGGCCTTCTTCACCGCCAAGGAAAGCGGCTGCCCGCTGACCAAGTGAGGCGAGGCTAGCGAAACAAACATCGGTGTCGTCCCGGCGAAGGCCGGGACCCATAACCACCGATGTCGGTTGTTGCGCGCAGCTGGAGCTCCAGCCTTCGCAAAACACCTGCCTGTGGTAATGGGTCCCGGCCTTCGCCGGGACGACGGCGAAATATGTGGCGGCGTTACGCGTGGACCAGCCGCCACACCGCGCCGCCGATCGCGCCGACCCAGAGGATGACGCAGGCCAGCGCCTGGATGGCGAAGCCGGGGCTGCGTTTCGCCACCGCTTCGCGATAGCCGATGAAATAGACGATGCGGCCGATCACCCAGATTGCGCCGACCGCCGAGGCCGCGGCATCGCCGACATAGATCGCGAACAGCCAGAGCGACGGCAGGAAGATCGGCATCCATTCCAGCGTGTTCATCTGGATGCGGTAGATGCGCTCGAAATCCGGATTGCCCGTGATCGCGGGCAGCTTGACCCCGTAGACCGCGCGGGCGCGGGCGACCTGCAGCGCGAAGAAGAAGTGCAGCGCGACCGCAAGGCAGGTGACGATGGCGGTGTAGTGGTACATGTCAGGCATTTCCTCTTTCCATTGGTCCCGATGTCATGACGGGACAGCGAAGCCCGGTGTGACATGCGGCCTTGCTTTACCTCTCCCCGCGCGCGGGGAGAGGTCGGAACGCATCGTCAGATGCGTTCCGGGTGAGGGGGGACCTCGGCGAGACCAGCTGTCACCGCGTACGTGGAGACGGCCCCTCACCCCAACCCTCTCCCCGTAAGAACGGGGCGAGGGAGCACAGTTATGCCGTGGCCCCATTCGGACCAATTCCGTCACGTCCTAGTACCCCGTCATCTCAAGATAGCCGATTCCGGCGTGGCTGCCTGAAAAGCGGATCGGGCCTTCCCAATACGGGAAGCTGGTTCCCATCCAGCTCCGTGCATTGAGTGGCGTGGTCTCGATGGCAAGGCCGCGCGCGGGCAGGCTGACGCGCCATGACGTCGGCAGCTTGCGGCCGTCGATCTCGGTGGTTGCGAGCGGCGCGATGCTGTTGCCGCCGGCGGCGATCTCGGCCGAGCGGCCGTCCGGCGTGATCCAGTTGCCGAACAGGTTTTCGCGGCCGTCCTTCTGGCGCAGCCGGTACAGCATCAGCTTCTCGTCGCCGGGTAGATGCAGCGAGAACCAGTCCCAGCCGGTCTGGTCGGCCGCCAATGGCTGGCTGCTCCATTCGCGATCCATCCAGGCCGAGCCCGTGACATCGACCGGCCTGTCGTCGATCACGATGCGGCCGGACGCCTTGTAGAACGGTTGGCTGTAGTAATAGGAGGCCTGCCCGCGATCCGACTTGCGGCTGTAGCCGTGGTCGCCCTGCAGCACCAGCGCGCGGTCGGCCTCGAGCCGCAGCGCGGTGCTGAAGTCGTCAGCGGAGGCCTTGAGCTCAAGCGGCGCGACACGCTGCGCATCGAATGCATCGCGCCCGCGCAGCTCCCATGCGTCGATCCAGGCGCGGAACGGCGTGGCTTCGACGGCGGCCTGCCCGACGCCGCCGCGGGCAAAGGTTTCGCTGAAGCGGTGCGTGCCGGCGCTGGTCACGGCGGCGTGGCCCATCCAGAGCTGCTGATTGGCCCAACCCTCGGCCGGTCCGCCGGCCTTCATCGCCTGGCGGAACAGCGTCCATTGCGCGCCATAGGCCGCGCCGCTCGTGTCGGACAGGTTGGCGGTCACGTACCACCACTCGATCCGGAATTCCGGATGCGGGCCGTGATCCGCAGGGAACGTGAACGGCTTGCCCGGCGTGACGGCGGCAAATCCTTCCGCTGTCTCGCCGAGCCCGGCAAAGCCCTGCGCAAGGCCCTTGCCGCGCAGCGCGAGCCCCAGCGCACCGCCGGCAAAGGCGCGGCGCGTGATGGTGCCGCTAGCGCTCATTGACAAAGATCCTGATCAGGCTGGCCGGCTGCATGCGGGCAAGCCTCGCGACCGGCAGTGCCGCCGCGCAGAATGCTGCGGCCAGCGCCACCGCGAGCAGCTCGATCAGCTGCAAGGGAAATACGTGGAAGGGCAGCCGCCAGCCGAACGCCTTGACGTTGACGATCGCAAGCAGGCACCACGCCACCAGAAGGCCGAGCGGCAGCGCGAACAGGGCGGTGATCAGTGCGACCGCCATGGTCTTCAACAGTTCGAGCGCGGCGAGCCGCCGCCGGGTCAGGCCGATCGCCCAGAGCGGCGCCAGCTGCGGCAGCCGCGAGTTGGCCAGCGTCAGCAGGCTGGTCAAGAGCGCGATGCCGGCGACGCCGAGGGTGAAGGCGTTGAGCGCTGCGGTTACCGAGAAGGTGCGATTGAAGACCCGCCTGGATTCCGTTTTCATCCTAGCCTGGTCGGCGACGTTGCGGTCGTCGAGGCCGAATTTCTCCTGCAGCGCGGTGATCAGCGGTGCGATCTTGTCCGGTGCCACGCGGAGGCCCATCCGCGTCATTGGTGTCTGCGGGAAGCGCCGGGTCAGCGCGGCGAAGTTGACCGCGATCTGGCCCTTGGGGTTGCCGTAATCGGCATAGATGCCGACGATCTCGAGCGGCCAGTTGCCGCCGGGGGCGGGCACCTCGATATGATCGCCGATCGCCAGCTTCATCCGTCGCGACAGCTGCTCGCTGACGAGGCCGGTGTCGCCGGGCCGCAGCCGAACCCACGCATTCGCAGCGCTTTCGAGCAACGGCCAGTTGTCGCGATAGGTGGCGTGGTCGGGCAGGCCGAGCACCTCGATCGGCGCGCCGCCGAGCTGGGTGTCGGCGCGGCCGCCGGGCAGGATTGCCTCAACCTCGGGTCGATCGCGCAGCCAGGCCTTGATCTCCTTTGCCTGCTGATCGCTGGCGGCGCTGATATAGACGTCCGCGGCGAGGCGGCCATCGAGCCAGACCAGGAAGGTGCGGTTGAAACTTTCCACCATGGTGCCGACGCCGACATTGACCGCGAGCGCAAGCAGCAGCGCCATCAGTGCCAGCGACAGGCCCGACAATTGTTGGCGGCTGTCTGCCCAGAACCAGATGCCGACCGGCGCCCGCGCGCTGCGCTGCCCGAACGCCAGCGCAATCTGCAGGACCATCGGCAGGATCAGCGCCGCGCCGAGCATCAGCGCGGCGAGCACGGCAAATCCCGCGATCAGGGAATCGCCGAACCAGATCAGGCCCGCGGCGACCGCAAACACCGCGAGTGCCGCCGCGCTCTGGATGATCAGCCAGCGGCGCTGCGCCTGCTGCCAGGCCTGCGGCTGCGCCGTCGCCAGCACCGGCATCCGGATCGCTTTGGCAAGGCTAGCGGCCGCCGCGGCGAGCGCGCCCAGAATGCTGATGGCGATGCCGGCGAACCACCAGACGGGTTTGAGCGAAAGCTGTCCGGGGATCTGCGCGCCATAGAGCCCACGCAGCGAGGCCGCGACATCCGGCAGCAAGGCAGCCGCGATGAAGTAGCCGCAGACGAGGCCGATGAGGCCGGCGACCAGCGCCAGCGACACCAGCTCGATCACCAGCACGGTGTTGAGCATTCGTGCCGAGACGCCGCAGGCGCGCAGCGTGCGCAGCATCGGCAGCCGCTGCTCGAAGGCGAGGCCGATCGCGGAGTTGACGATGAACAGGCCGACGAAGAACGACAGCAGGCCGAACGCGGAGAGGTTGAGATGGAAGCTGTCGGTGAGGCGTTCGAGGTCGCTCTCGGCGCTCGGCTCGACCAGACGGAGCTTGTCACCAGCCACGCTTTCCAGCGCTGCGTGCGGTGCTGTGGACTTGCCGACGAGCAGGCGCGAGACCTGGCCGGGCATTTTGAGGATGTCCTGCGCGATGCCGATATCGACGATCAGTGCGCCGGGCGCGAGCTCGGCCTGCACGCGCAGCGGCGGCAAGCTCGTGCCGTTGGCCTCTGGCCGCTCGCCTTCCTTGAGGCCGAGATCGCGCAGCGTCTCCAGCGCCACCAGCATTTCACCCGGCGGCGTGACGAAGGCTTGCAGGCTGCCGCGGCCGACCGTCGGCGCGTTGCCGACCTCGGACGGCAGCGTCACCGGCTCGACGCCGAGCAGGCGGAAGCTGCGGCCGTCGATCTGGACCCGGCCCTCCAGCATCGGCGACACCGGCCAGCCGGCACGGCGCAGGTCGACGAACTGTTTTTGCGGGAAGGTCGCGCTGTCCGTGGCGACCAGCATCGCGGTGCGCGATCCGCCGAAGGTCGCGGCGGCGCGGTCATAGGCGATGCGGGCCTGCTGGTTCAGCGCCTGCACGCCGCTCCACAGCGCGGTGGCCGAGATCAGCCCGATCAGCAGTGTTGCGAGCTGCATCGGATGCCGCCGCCAGTGGCTGAGCAGCACGGCGAGGATCCACAGCGCGCGCCTCATGCGACGATCCCGGCATGCAAAGTGACCTGGCGGTCGAGCGTTGCCGCGAGCCGCGCGCTGTGCGTGACCATCAGGAAGCCGCAGCCGGTGCGGGTCACGAGATCGCGTGCCAGTGCCAGCACCTCGTCGGCGGTGTCCTCGTCGAGATTGCCGGTCGGCTCGTCGGCGAGCAGCAACAGCGGCTTGGGCGCCAGCGCGCGGCCGATCGCGACGCGCTGCTGCTGACCGCCGGACAATTGCTCGGGATAGCGCCTGAGCAGGCTTTTCAGGCCGAGGCGCTCGACCAGTTCGTCGTGCCAGGCGGCGTCATGCCGGCCGGCGATGCGCGACTGAAACACCAGATTGTCCGCGACCGTCAGGCTCGGGATCAGGTTGAACTGCTGGAAGACGAGGCCGAGCCGGTCGCGTCGCAATTCGGCGCGGCCGGCGTCGTTGAGGCGGGAGACGACGATGTCGGCGAGGGCGATCTCGCCGCTATCGGCGGCATCGAGCCCCGCGATCAGATGCAGCAGCGTGCTCTTGCCGCTGCCGGATTCGCCTGAT
This sequence comes from Bradyrhizobium ferriligni, assembly GCF_056837965.1. Classification (NCBI taxonomy): domain Bacteria; kingdom Pseudomonadati; phylum Pseudomonadota; class Alphaproteobacteria; order Hyphomicrobiales; family Nitrobacteraceae; genus Bradyrhizobium; species Bradyrhizobium ferriligni. The sequence goes on along the minus strand of NZ_JBXEJO010000061.1, from coordinate 14,573 downwards.
AGCGCCACGCTTTCGCCGGTTGCAACGGCAAGGTCGACGCCGCGCAGCACGGCGACGTCTTCGCCGGCAGAGCGGTAACTCTTGGTCAGGCCGGTGACGCGAAGCACCGCGGCGGTCTGGTCAGATGAAGCGATGGCCGTGCCTCATTGCGGCTTCTGGTATTTCAGGACGAACTCGTCGATCGGCACCGGTGCCTTGAAGACGGGAATGTCCTTGGGGTCCTCCGCATGATGCAGGAAATCGCCCTCGGCCACCAGCTTGAAGCCGGCCGCCTCGATCTCCTGCTTCAAGGTGCTCTCCTCGATCCGGTGCAGCGTCTTGGCGACACTGGTGCCTTCGCCCGCCTTGGCCGAGTGATCCGCGATCACGAGGAGGCCGCCCGGCTTGAGCGCGGCGAACATCTTCTTGTTCATCGCGGCGCGGTCGACCGGCAGATAGGTGATGTCGTGATAGAAAAAGAAGAAGGTGATCATGTCGAGGTCCTTGACCTCGGGCGGGATCGGGTCGTCATAGTCCCGCACCACATGGACCACGTTCTTCATCGCCGGCGCCTTGGCGCGGGTGTCGAACTTGTCCTTGACGAAGCGCTCGAGCACGGTCGCGGAATCCTGCGCGTAGACCTTGCCCGACGGGGCGACGGTGCGCGCCAGCAGTTCGGTGCTGTAGCCGGCGCTGGCCGCCATGTCGAGGATCGTCATGCCGGGCTTGACGCCGGCAAAGGCGAGCATCTTGGCCGGCTGCCGGCGCTGGTCGACCTGGCGATCCGCATCGCTGCGATCGGGTGCGGCGACGATCGCGGCGTAGTCGGGATTGGCGGCGTCTTCCGCGCGAACCTGAGGGACGGCAAGCAGGGCGGCGGATACGAGTGCAATGCAAGCGGCCGCACGTAGGATCGATCTGTTCATGAAATAACCCCGGGCTTTTCGTTGGCCTCGAACATAGCAGTCGGGACATGACAGTTCACCGCTTCACTGGCGCGACCGACGCGATCGTGATCAGGTCGTTGGAAGCGCTCTGGGGCGCGTGACCCCCGAGGAAATGCGGTGTTGCGTTGCACGGCGAGGCGTGGCTAGCATCGCCGGACGGGGCCGATTTTACGAAGCCAAAAACGAAAACGACGGGGAGCCGGACATGACGACGCAAGCGACGTCCAAGAGGACGTCAGAGGGGACGCCGAAGGGCGCCTGGCAAATCACCTTCCTTCTATTCCTGTTCATGGTGGTGAACTTTGCCGACAAGATCGTGGTCGGGCTCGCCGGCGTGCCGATCAAGAAGGAAATGGGCCTCACCCAGGAGCAGTTCGGCGATCTCGGTTCGTCATTCTTCCTGCTGTTCTCGATCTCGGCGATCGTGGTCGGCTTCATCGTCAATCGCGTCGCCACCCGCTGGGTGCTGCTGATCCTGGCGGTGATCTGGTCGCTGGCGCAATTTCCGATGGTCGGCACCGTCAGCTTCACGACGCTGGTGATCTGCCGCATCATCCTCGGCGCCGGCGAGGGGCCGGCGTTCTCGGTCGCCGCGCACGCGATCTACAAATGGTTTCCGGACGAGAAGCGCACGCTGCCGACCGCGATCCTGTCGCAGGGCTCCGCATTCGGCGTGATCCTCGCCGTGCCCGCGCTGAACTGGATCATCGTCAATCACAGCTGGCATCACGCCTTCGGCGCGCTCGGCATCGTCGGCCTGATCTGGGCCGTCGCCTGGTTCGCACTCGGCAAGGAAGGGCCGCTGGTGTCGACGTCTGCCGTGACGGCCGACGAGCCGCGGATTCCTTATTTGAAGCTTTTGACCTCGCGCACCTTCATCGGCTGCGTGGTGGCAACCTTCGGCGCCTATTGGGCGCTGTCGCTCGGGCTCACCTGGTTCACGTCCTTCATCATCGAGGGGCTCGGCTTCTCGCAGCACCAGGCCGGCTTCGTCTCGATCCTGCCCTGGATCTTCGGCGCGACGATCGTGCTGCTCACGGGGTGGATCTCGCAGCTGATGCTGACGCGCGGCTTCACCACCCGCGGTGCGCGCGGCGTGCTCGGCTCGGTGCCGCTGATCGTCGGCGGCGCCATTCTCGCAATGCTGCCCTATGCGCCGCCCGGTGGGATCATGATCGCGCTCCTTGTGATCGGCTCGGGCCTGTGCGGCTCGATCTATGTGGTGTGCCCGCCGATGCTCGGCGAGTTCACGCCGGTGTCGCAGCGCGGCGCCATCATCGCGATCTACGGCGCGCTCTACACGATCTCGGGCATCCTGGCGCCGATGGTGATGGGCAATGTGATCCAGCACGCGGCCACGCCGATGGCCGGCTACATGTCCGGCTTCACCATCAACGCGGCGATCATGGCCGGCTCCGGCCTGCTCGGCCTGCTGCTGCTGTGGCCGAACACCGAGCGCGCGCGCCTGACCGGCACGTCGCAGCCGGCAGACACGATCAAAGGCGCGATGTCGCCGACGTAAGGGGCGCACCCTTAGAGACTTGCTGCACCTTGCCTCTCCCACAAGGGGAGAGGCGGGTGTTTGCCGCGACTGTCTTGTCTTAATTCAATCCCCGCGCGCCGCGGACGAGCTTGCCCGGGCGTGCGCCGGTGGCCTTGCCCTCGCGCTGGGTCACGATGCCCGACACGATGGTGGCGTCATAGCCGTCTACCTGCTGCAAGAGGCGGCGGCCGCCGACCGGCAGGTCGTAATGCACCTTCGGCGGGTGCAAATGCAGCCGGTCGTAATCGATCACGTTGACGTCGGCCTTGAAGCCCGGAGCGATCACGCCGCGATCATGCAGACCGACCGACAGCGCGGTCTTGCGCGACTGCGCCGCGACGACGAACGGGATCGAGAGCTTCTCGCCGCGGCTGCGGTCGCGCGTCCAGTGCGTCAAGAGATAGGTCGGGAAGCTGGCATCGCAGATGATGCCGCAATGCGCGCCGCCGTCGGAGAGGCCGGGCACGGCGCTCGGCTCGCGCAGCATCTCATGCACGGCGTCGAGGTTGCCGTCGGCATAGTTCAGGAACGGCACGTAGAGCATGCCGCGGCCCTCGTCGGTCAGCATCGCGTCATAGGCGAGCTCTTCCGGCTGCCGGCCCTGGCGGCGCGCTTGCGGCCCGAGCGCATTCTCCGGGGGCTGCTCATAGTCCGGCGGATTACCCAGGAGATACATCTTGTCGTAGTTCGGGCGGAAGAACAGCGGATCGTCGGTTGCCGTTGCGCTCTCGCTCAGGATCGCCGCGCGCACCTCGGGCCGGCGCAGCTGCGCGAGCCGCTCGGCCAGCGGTAGCCTGGCGATCTCGCGATAGCTCGGATGGGTCTGGAACGGGTTGCGCGACAATTCGAGCCCGAGCAGCAGCCCGACCGGCCGCGCCGCGATCTGGGTCGTGATCGACAGGCCGCGCGCGGCGGCTTCATTGATGGTGTCCATGGTCTGCCGCCAGCGCCGCGGCGCCTTGTCGGCCTGGGCGACCGAAAACGAGATCGGGCACCTTGTGTTCTCGGCGACCCGCAGCATCATCGGCAGGTCTTCGTGCACGGTGCTCTGGTCGAGCACGAATTGCAGCACGCTGCGGCCGACGCCGTGCATCGCGCCGGCGATCGCGGTCAGTTCATCTTCGCCGGCTTTCAGCGTCGGCGTGTAGTCGCCGGTCGAGGTGCGGTGATTGAGCGTGCGCGAGGTGGAGAAACCCAGCGCGCCCGCGCGCACGGCGTCGCCGGCGAGCGCTGCCATCGCCTTGTTGTCCGCAGCCGTTGCGGGATCGCGGCGCGCGCCACGCTCGCCCATGACATAGACCCGCAGCGCCGCATGCGGCAGCTGCGCGCCGATGTCCATGTCGAAGCTGCGCTTCGACAGCCACTCCATGTAGTCGGGAAAGCTTTCCCACGCCCAGGGAATGCCGGCGGAGAGCACCGGCTCCGGAATGTCCTCGACGCCTTCCATCAGCTGGATCAGCCTGGTGTGATCGCTCGGCCGGCACGGCGCGAAGCCGACGCCGCAATTGCCCATGATCGCCGTGGTCACGCCGTTCTGCGATGATGGCGTGATGTCCTGGCTCCAGGTCACCTGGCCGTCGTAATGGGTGTGGACGTCGACGAAGCCGGGCGCCACGAGCTTGCCGCGTGCGTCGATCTCTTCCGTGCCCTTTGCCGAGACCTTGCCGACTTCGGTGATCTTGCCGCCTGAGATCGCGACATCGGCTTCATAGAGGTCGCCGCCCTTGCCGTCAGCGATCGTGCCGCCGCGGATCACGAGGTCTGGGGTCGAGGTCATGGCATTTCATCCCGAGGCTGTTTTTGGTTGACGGCATCATGGGTCAGCCCCTTATGCTGTCAACTAGCACCGATGAAGCTCTGGGATGCGCGGACGCTGATTTACCAGCTGGGATCGAGCGTTGCCGCCCGGCGGAAATTTGTTCCGCCGGGCAAATCGCCGCGAACCTATCGCGCGCCGAAGAACGCTGTCTTCTGAGTCTCTTCGGCCTGCAGCCTCGCGCGCACGCGCATCAGGTCCTTCCAGCCGATATAGCCGACGAGGCGCTGGTCCTCGCGCGAGATCACAGGCAGATGCGAGACGTTGACCTGCATCAGGCGGTCGGCGAGCCGGTCGAGATATTCGTCGGGATAGGCGACGGTGATCTTGCTGCCGGCCAGCAGCTGCTTGAGCGTCGCGGTGCGATGCTTGCCGGCGCGGCGCCAGCGCAGCACCGAGGGCGGGTCGATCACGCCGAGCACGTGATGGTTGGCGTCGACCACGGGAAAGCTCGGGTGACCGGTCTTCGGGTTGGTCAGGAAGGTGGCCGCGCCGTGCAGCGTCATGGTGTCGGAGACGGTCTCGACCGCCTTGGTCATGACGTCGCGCACGCGCGTCAGCGCGAACGGATCGACACGGTACTCGCGCACCAGATGATGGCCGCGCCGCGCCACCTTCTCGGTCAGGATCGAGCGCCGCATCAGCAGCACCGTGACGCCATGCGCGGTGCCGCAGGCCGCGATCAGCGGCAGCAGCACATGGGTGTTGCCGGTGAGCTCGACGGCGAAGAAGGTCGCGGTCAGCGGCGAGCGCATCGTGCCGCCCATCGTCGCCGCCATCGCCAGCAACGCCCAGAAGCCGGGGCTCGCTTCGGGCAAATAGCCGCTCAGCGCCGTTCCCATCGCGCCGCCCATGATGAGGAGCGGCGCCAGCACGCCGCCCGACGTGCCCGAGCCGAGCGCGACCGACCAGATGACCGCCTTCACCACGAGCAGCAGCAGCGCGGCTTTCAGCACCACTTCGCCGCTCAGCATCGACGCGAGGTTGTCATAGCCGACGCCGAGCGCTTGCGGTTCGATCAGCCCGCCGAGGCCGACGACCAGGCCGCCGATCAGCGGCCACCACATCCAGTGGATCGGCAGCTTGAGGAAGATGTCCTCGCAGCCATAGACCAGCTGGGTGAGCACGCCCGACAGCAGCCCGGAAAGGATCCCGATCAGCATCCAGGCGCCGAGCTGCAGCACCGAGATGTCGACGCCGCCGGTGAACGGAAACAGCGGCGCGGGCATGTGCAGGAAGGTGCGCCCGACCGCCGCCACCACGGCGGCGACGGTGACGGGAATGAAGCTGCGCGGCGTCCATTCGAACAGCAACAGTTCGACCGCGAGCATGATCGCGGCGATCGGCGTGCCGAACACGGTGGTCATGCCGGCGGCGGCGCCCGCCACCAGCAGGGTCTTGCGCTCGTTGTCGCTGACCGGGAGCATCTGCGCGATCAGCGAGCCGATCGCCCCGCCGGTCATGATGATCGGGCCCTCGGCGCCGAACGGGCCGCCGGTGCCGATCGACACCGCCGACGACAAGGGCTTCAGGATCGCCACCTTGGGGTCGAGCCGGGAACGGCCGAGCAGGATAGCTTCGATGGCTTCCGGAATGCCGTGCCCGCGGATCTTCTCGCTGCCGAAGCGCGCCATCAGCCCGATGATCAGCGAGCCCGCGACCGGCACCAACACGGTCCAGAGGCCGAGCGGCGAATCCTGCAATTTCAGGTCGGCGAAGCTGAATTGGCCGAAATAGGCGATGTTGGTGGCGAGCTTGATCAGCTGCAGCAGTCCCGCACCGGCCAGCACGCCGGCGGCGGAGACGAACACGGCGATCGCCGAGATCACCACGACGCGGGGATCGGTCGTGAAGTCGCTCAGCAGGTGGCTGGCCTTGTCGCCGATTTTGGCACTGGTCTTGGCGGAGGCGCTCGATTTGGTGGAAATGACGCTCATTGGTGGCGTAAGGCTCGGATGAAGTGGACGCGGCGTCATATCGCATTGCGATATAATTACAAGCGGGAGACATCGAATGGCAGCGTTGAAAGGACCGTCGAAATCGCCGCGGCAGGACCCAAAGCAGGTTCCCAGCCAAGCCGATTACGAGACGCTGTCGCAATTTCGCTATCTGATCCGCCGTTTTCTGGAGTTCAGCCAGGATGCCGCGAAGGCCGCGGGCCTGACGCCGCGGCAGCATCAGGCCTTGCTGGCGATCAGGGGGTATCCGGGCGGCGGGCCGGTTGCGGTCGGCGATCTGGCCGAACGGCTGCGGCTTCGTCACCACACCACGGTCGAACTGGTCGACCGGCTGTCCGAGGCCGGGCTGGTCGAGCGCGTGCTTGATCCCGCCGACCAGCGGCGGGTGCTGCTGAAATTAACCGGCCTTGCAGCCGATCATCTCGCCGAATTGTCGGCGGTCCATCTCGATGAGCTGTCGCGGATCGAGCCGCTCCTGAAGCAGGTGCTGTCGCGACGGTCGGAATGAACGCGTCGCATGCACGACGTTTCGCGCGTCAGGCGCGCGGGATCGCCGTCTCGGCCTGATACGCCGAAGCCTGTGGCTTGCGCTCGGTGACCAGGGCAAGCAGCACGGTCAGCACCATGAACACCACGGAGGCGCCGAACACCCAGTGCGGCATGTGCTGGTCCATGATCCAGCCGAACAGCAGCGGGCTGACGATGCCGCCGAAGTTGAAGCCGGTGGAGACGATGCCGAAGGCGCGGCCGGCGGCGCCGGGCGGCGCCGCGTTGCGCACCATCATGTCGCGGGACGGCGCGATCACGCCGCCGAGGAATCCGGCCAGCCCCATCGCCAGCGTGAGCGCCACCGGCGCCAGGTTGAGCAGCGCAATCAGCAGCACCAGCACGGCATTGACCGCGAAGCAGGCCGCGGCGACCTGGCTGTGGCGGTGGGTCCAGTCGGCGAGATAGCCGCCGGCGAGCACGCCGGCCGCGCTGGCGCCGAGGAATGCGGTCAGCGCGATATTGGCCGTCGAGAACGACGCGCCGTAGCCGCCCATCAGTGCGACCACGCCGAAATTGTTGATGCCCGAGGTCGACAGGCTGAGCAGCGTGAAGAAGGCCGTCAGCACCATCAGCGCCGGCGTGATCACGCTCGCCTTCGGCGCGGCGTCGTCCTTTGACTTGTTCTTGTTGGCGCCGGCATCGGGAATGCCGAGCACGATCAGGAACAGCGCCACCAGCGGACCGACCGCGCCGGCGACGATCAGCGCACCGAGGCCGCCGATCGAGGCGACGAGCGCTGCCATGATCGCGGGCGCCACCGCGCCGCCGAGGAAGCCGGCAAAGGTGTGGATCGAGAATGCGCGGCCCATCCGCGCTTCGTCCATATGAGCCGAGAGGATCGCATAGTCAGCCGGATGATAGACGCTGTTGGCAAGGCCAAGCAGCACCGCGCAGACGATCAGCGACGTATAGCTGAGATGCAGGCCGAGCCCGATCAGCGCGCAACCGCCCACGGTCAGTCCGATCAAGAGGATCTTGCGCGCGCCGATGTGGTCGGCGAGGTAACCGATCGGCGCCTGGGTCAGCCCCGAGACCACCGCGAACACCGTCAGCGCGAGGCCGAGCTCGACATAGCCGACGCCGAGCTGCTGCTTCAGGAACGGGAACAGCATCGGCAGCACGAAGATATGGAAATGGCTGACCCAATGGGCGACCGAAATCCCCGTCAGCGTGCGCAGCGCGCTGTCGGCTTTCGCTTGCTGCGGTGCGGCCAGAACGTCGACCATGTCCTTGAGAACCCCAGTTCCATAGCGTTTTCAAGCGAAGTGGGCACTGGTTCGCGTGAAGAAAACGCGTCAAACAAAATGCCCGGCAGGGCCCGCCGAAAATAGAGATTGGCCGCTAATTGTCCATGAACGCGGGCGCATGGCTGCCCCCGGCGCGGGCGTGCCGGATCGACACATGCGGCATTAAATGCGGCGACAAAGCGCGGCGGCACGGCGATGATCGGTCATGATCGACGCCAAAAAGCCGCTCCAGGTGCTTGTGTCAGAGGGCTCCAGCACCTCCGGCCGCGAGGCGATCACGATCCTGGGGCTGGCCGGCCATCACGTCGAGGTTTGCGACCCCTCGCGCTGGTGCCTAGCGCGCTACTCCCGCTTCGTCCGCAAATACCACCATTGTCCGCCGCTGCGGTCAGATCCGGCCGGCTTCCTGCGCTTCGTCGAGCGCCTGTTGGCCTCGCGGCATTTCGATGTGCTGCTGCCGACCCATGAACAGGGCTTTCTGTTCGCCCGCGCCGCGGCGGGGCTGGCATCACGTTCCGGCCTCGCGCTGCCGGATTTCGCCAGCTATCGCGCCGTGCACAGCAAGGCCGGCTGCAGCCGCCTGCTCGACCGGCTCGGCCTGCCGCAGCCGCCGACCCGGATCGTGAACTCGGCCGAGGAACTGCGCGAGGCGGTGCGGTTTCCATCCGTGGTCAAGACGTCGGTCGGCACCGCCAGCCGCGGCGTCTGGTTCGTGCGCGACGCTGGTGATCTCAATCGCGCGCTCTACGACCTCGAGTCCGCGGACGATTTCGCCGGCGAGGTGCTGGCGCAGGATCTGATCACCGGCACGGTCGAGAAGGCGCAGTCGGTGTTCTGCCACGGCACGCTTGTCGGCTTCCATGCCTACCGCCAGATTGCGGCCGGTGTGGGCGGTGGCGAGGCGATCAAGGAGAGCGTGAGCAGGCCGGCGATCCGCGCCGGCCTCGAGACCATCGGCGCGCATCTTGGTTGGCACGGCGCGCTCTCGGTCGACGTCATCATGCCGCTCGACAGCGCAACGCCGCTGTTGATCGACTGCAACCCGCGGCTGGTCGAGCCGATGAACGCCTTTCAGTCGGGCGTCGATCTGGTCGACTTGCTGCTGCGTGTCTCGCGCGGCGAGACCCCGGCGCCGCTGCCCGAGGGCCGCGCCGGGGTGCGGACGCATCTGGCGATGCAGGCGCTGCTCGGCAGTGCGTCGCGCGATGGCACACGGCGTGACCTGATCCGGGAATGCGGCCGGATCGCCACGGGCGAAGGGCACTATCGGGGAAGCAGCGAAGAGCTGACGCCGGTGCGGCTCGACTGGCTCAGTGCCGTGCCGCTGGCGATGACCACGGCGTTGCTGCTGGCATCACCGCAGATCGCCTCATCGCTGGCGCGCGGCGGCTTTGGCGCGCATCTGCTCGATCGCGGCAGCATCAAGGCGATCGAGGGCGAGGAATTCGGTTAACTCCAACCCGTCGTCCCGGGCAAGCGAAGCGCGACCCGGGACCCATAACCACAGACATTAATTGTTGCGCAGCGTTGGGCCACAGGGTGCTTCAACAACTCAATCCTGTGGTAATGGGTCCCGGCTTTCGCCGGGACGACGTGGGGAATGAATTGTTGCGTTAACCCTACAATGGCTCGTCATCATTGCCGTAGCGGTCGAGCTTCGGCGTGGCGATGTCGCCGTCCTCGTAATAGTCATCGTCCTGCAGCGCTGCGGGCGGCGGAGGCTTCTTCGACTTGTCGTCGGTCTTGTCTTTGGTCTTGGCGCCGTCCTTGCTCGTCTTTCCGGCCTTGGCCATGCGTTTCCCCTGCACGGGTCAAATCAGCTGGCGGAATTCTACTCCAGTTTGCGGACGCTTGTAACGTGATGAGAGGGTACGGCGGGGTCAAACCTCGCCCCACTGGACAGCTCTAAAACGCCGCGCCGGCCTTTACCATGTAGGTGCGGCCGGGCAGCGGATAGGCCGAGAAGCGGCCCTCCGTGAACGTACTCGCGATGGCGTAGTCGTAGTAGAGCGCGTTGAACAGGTTGTTCACGCTCAGCGACCAGAAGAAGCGGTCATACTGCCCGCTCAGTTTGATGTCGGCGGTGGCGTTGCCGGGAATCCGGCTCTGGGTGTTGGCCTGGTCGTTGTCCATGATGCGCGCGCTCCAGGCCCGCACCGTGGCGTCGAACACCAGATAGTTCTGCCAGATATTCCAGGTGACGCCGAGATTGCCGGTGTAGCGCGACACCAGCGGCACGTCGTTGCCGACCCAGATGCCTTCGCGGAACACCGCGCGGGTGATCGCCATGCCGCCGCGCAGGGTGACGCTGTCGCTGACCTTGAGCGCCGCGCTGGTCTCCGAGCCATAGCGGCGGGTGGGGTCGAGGTTGGTGTTGAAGAACAGCACCGGGTTGAAGTGGATCTCGTTGTCGAGATCCATCAGATAGACGCTGGTCTGGACCTGGAAGCGGTTGGTCCTGACGCGAAAGCCGCCCTCGACGTCCTGCGAGGTCTGGGTCTTGAGCTGGAAGGTCTGCGGGATCGGGGCGAAGGTCAGCGGGTCGAATGACGGACCCGACGCGACGCGTTCGTCGACATCAGGCGTGCGGAATGCGCGTGCCGCGCGGCCGAACACCGAGAAGGTGTCGGTCAGGCGATGCTCGACGCCGACATGCAGCGCGTATTGCGTCTCGTTGCTGTCGAGCGGCGCAGCCTGCGCGTCGAACGCGAACGGCGCGCTCGGGTCGTAGCGATCGCGCGCCGAGACGCTGGTGTTCTGCACACGCGCGCCGTAGGAGAAGTCGGTCGTCGGCAGCACGCCGATCGTGTGCTGCCAGTACCCGGCCACGCTCTGCTGCTCGATATTGTAGATGTGGAACGGGTCGACGCCCTGATAGGCGCCGCGCGCCTCGCGGAAGGTCGAATCGTAATAGTCGATGCCGGTCAGGATCGTCGACGGCATCCCCAGCATCACATTCTTGACGCTGAGCCGCGGCGTGAGCGACCAGGTCTGCAGCGCGGCGTCATTGTAGGTCGAAGCGAAGCTGATGGTCGGCACCTTGCCGAAGAAGCCGCTCTGCGTCTCGCGCTGCCGCCAGCCGCCGTCGACGATCAGGTCGACGCCGTTGATCAGCGTCCTGGTGAAGCCGGCGGTGACGCTGGCGGTTTGCTGGTTGGCATAGTCGAAGGGCGTCGCGGCCCCGCGGCGATCGGTGAGCAGTTCGTTGACGCCGATCGACGGATCGACCAGCCGTCCGCCGGGTAGGCCGAGCCTCTGGTCGCTGCCGGTGACGGTGAGGAAGGCGGTGAGATCAGGCGTGGTGTAGTTGATGTTGCCGACGGCGTTGCGCTGGTCGAGCGCATTGTTGACGCGGTAGCCGTCGGACTTGATGCCGTTGCCGTAGAACGAGGTGGACCACGGTCCGGAATTGAGCGCAGCGGAGACCGCGGCCATGCGGGTGTTGAACGAGCCGTATCCGCCCTCGGCCCGCATCGTCGTCGGCGGGCCGCCGACACCGGTCTTGGTGATGATGTTGACCACGCCGCCCACCGCGTTGTCGCCGTAGAGCACCGCGCCGCTGTTGCCGCGCGTGATCTCGATGCGCTCGATGGAATCGAGCGGGATCGTGGTGAGGTCGAAGCCGGCCTTGTCGACGTCGTTGAGGCGGCGGCCGTTGAGCAGGAAGAGGGTGTTGTCGGTCGCGAATGCGCCGAAGCCGCGCAGGTCGACCGAGGTCTTGGCGCCATTCGGCCCGCCATAGGGGGTTTGCAACTGCACGCCCGGCACCTGCGCGAGGATCTCGGGCAACGACTGCACCGGCGAATGCGCGATGTCGTCGGCGGTGATCACGGCCGAGGAGGCGCCGACAATGCCGGCGAACTGGCGGCCGCTACCGCTGCCACCCGTTCCGGTGGCCACGCCGGTTCCTGTCGTGCCAGATCCGCTGCCGCTGCCCGTATTGTTACTCTGCGTGGTGCCCGGCGCCGGGCGGCGCGGCGCCGGCGCTTCGTCGGCGGCCGGCCTGGCGCGCGTGACGTTCTGGTCGCCCGGCTTGGTGACTTCGATCGCCGGCAGCTGATCGGGAGCGGGCGCCTGCTGCGCCCGCGCGGCGGGGACAAGGATAGCCGGCGCGATCACCGTCGACGCGAGCAGAAGCGCGCGGTGCCGCCGATCGAGAGGGAAGGAGAACATAAGCGAGGCCTCGGCAACGTCAGTGGCACGTCACCGCGAACCAGTCTCACCATCGTGCTCACGGCATCAGGTGAAGCTCATGCCTGTACTCCCCGACCGGCATCCTCGCGTGTGACCACGGCTGACGGCAGGTCTCCTGGCTCGCGGGTCGTTACCCTTCGTCGCCTTCCCAGGACCGAGATTCCCAGTGGCCTGTGACGAAGGATTCACCGCATACAGTTGCGGGGGCAGCCGCGGCGTTGGGGAAGTTTCCCCGCACCGCATTCCCTTTTCATCTCATGAAAGAACCGTCATGTTCATCTAGGGTTCGGCCGGGCAGCAAAGTCAATCCGGCGGAAGTCAGGCGACGGCCGGGCGGCCACGGTTTTTGTCGAGTGTCGCTTGTCTGCCACGGCGATCGCTGTAAGAGCATGGATTCAATGAGCGTGCAGGATTTTGCCTTGGCGGCCGAGGTCGCGGCGCGACGCCGGTGGGGCGCCACCGCGGCGCTGCTTGCCCTCGTGGTCCTGCTGCTGGTGATCTCGCTCGGCATCGGGCCGGTGCGGCTGTCGCCGCTTGCGGTGATCGAGGCGCTGTTCGGCGGCGGCAGCGATGTGGCGCAGGTGATCGTGCGCGAGATACGCCTGCCACGCACCATCCTGGCATTCGCGATCGGCGCTATTCTCGGGCTGTCAGGCGCGGCGCTGCAAGGGCTGCTGCGTAATCCGCTGGCCTCGCCGTCGCTGTTCGGCGCGCCGCAATCGGCGGCCTTCGGCGCAGTGCTGGTGATCGCGCTGGGCCTCGCCGATGTGCGCTCCTATGCGCTGCCGGTGGTGGCGATCGTCGCCGCCTTCGGCTCCGTGTTCGCGCTGCTTGCGATCGCCGGCCGCAATGCCGGGCTCTTGATCCTGATCCTCGCCGGGCTCGCGATCTCGAGCTTTGCGGGGGCGGCGACGGCGCTGGTGATGAATCTCTCGAGCAATCCGTTCGTGGTGTTGGAGATCGCGTTCTGGCTGCTCGGCTCGCTGGAGGACCGCAGCTTCCAGCACGTGGCGCTGGCACTGCCTTTCATCGTCGCGGGCGCCGCCATCCTGCTCAGCCAGGCGAGCGCCTTCCGCGCGCTGACGCTTGGCGAGGAGGCGGCGCAGAGCCTCGGCGTCGATGTCGGGCGGTTGCGGCTCCTCGTGATCACGGGCGTGGCGCTCGGCGTCGGCGGCGCGGTCGCGGTCACCGGCACGATCGGCTTCATCGGCCTCGTCGCGCCGCATCTGATGCGTCCGCTGATCGGTCACGATCCGGCACGGCTCTTGGTGCCGAGCGCGCTCACCGGTTCAGCGCTGCTGCTCGCGGCCGATATCGCGGTGCGTATCATCCCCTCGACCTCGGACATCAAGGTCGGCGTGCTGACCTCGATCATCGGCGTGCCGTTCTTCCTCTTTCTGATCATGCGCGAACGCCGCGCGCTCGGCGGAGGCGTGGCATGACGCTGCTCTCCGCCGCCGCTCTCAATGCCTCGCTCGGCAGCCGCAAGGTGCTGCACGATATCTCGCTGTCGCTGCCATCGGGCCATCTGGTCGCGCTGGTCGGGCCGAACGGCGCCGGCAAGACCACGCTGCTGCGTGCACTGGCCGGGCTGATTCCCTCCGACGGCGAGATCCGGATCGGCGGCGATCCGCTGGCGTCGCTGCCGCTGCGCGAGCGTGCGAAGCGCTTTGCCTATCTGCCGCAGGGGCACATGGTGCACTGGCCGCTGCCGGCGCGCGACATCGTCGCGCTCGGTCGCTACCCACACGGCGCGACCGATCCGGCGCGGCTGTCGCAGACGGATATTGAGGCGGTGCTGCGAGCGATGCAGGCGGTCGACGTCACTGAATTCAGCGATCGTCGCGTCACTGAACTCTCCGGCGGCGAGCGCAGCCGCGTCGCGTTGGCCCGGGTGCTCGCGGTGGAGGCGCCGGTGATCCTCGCCGACGAGCCGACCGCCTCGCTCGATCCGCGCCACCAGATCGACGTGATGCAGAAGCTGCGCAACGTCGCCGACACCGGCGTGCTGGTGATCGTGGTGACGCACGATCTCGGGCTCGCCGCGCGCTTCGCCGATCATGTGCTGGTGCTCGCGGAGGGGCGGCTGGCCGCGCAGGGCGCGCCTGTCGAGGCACTGTCGGAGAGCGTCCTCGCCAGCGTGTTCCGGGTCAGCGCCTATCGTGCCGAATTTCGGCGCGAAGCCGTCATCGTGCCGTGGGCGGACGTGTGATGAGGCCACGGCCTTACCACGAGCTTTCACCTCTCCCGCTTGCGGGGGAGGTCGCTGCGCTCGAAGAGCGCAGCGGGTGGGGGCTCTCTCCACTCACAGAGTGTTCATTCTGTCTCTTATACACCTCT